>JAZNHC010000132.1:0-11134 GCA_045576755.1 Alistipes sp. | reverse complement strand
ATAGCACTCGCGTGCGATCTTCTGCATAATGGCGCGGTTGGTCAAATCGTCAAGGTAGTTGTGATCCTTGCCGATATGGAAAAAGCGGTAAGTCTTGAGTCGCCAAGGCTGATGTACCTGAAAATATAAACAAACTGTCTTCATATTTTTTTGTGTTTTTGTTTTTCTCTTTCGTTATTTCATCGAGGCAATAGCGTCCTCGTAGACCTGCTTTACCTTCTTTGCAGCATCGTTCCACTTGAGGTTGGTAACCTCCTCCAAGCCCTTCTGTGCAAACATCTTCGAAAGTGCCGGATAGGTAATCAGACCATAGATAGCATCCGCCATTGCGTCTACATCCCAATAGTCCACCTTAACAGCGTAGTCCAACACTTCGGCTACACCAGACTGCTTCGAGATGATCGAAGGCACGTTGGCACGCATAGCCTCGAGTGGCGAGATACCGAATGGCTCCGACACAGATGGCATAATATATACATCCGAGAGTTGGAACATCTTATGCACATCGTCGCCCTTCAAGAAGCCCGTAAAGTGAAAACGATCCGCAATGCCCAAACGAGCTACACGGCGAATGACGTGATTCATCATATCGCCCGAACCCGCCATAACAAAGCGCACATTCGGAACTCGCTTCAACACCTTGGCGGCCGCCTCGACAAAGTAGTCTGGGCCCTTCTGGAATGTGATACGACCCAGGAAGGTGACAATCTTATCGGTTACACCGCGCTCAGGTGCCTCGTTCTCATTCTCGGCAAAGCGTACCGCATTGTGAACCGTAACAACCTTCTCTGCCG
The DNA here is from genome assembly GCA_045576755.1 of Alistipes sp. GTDB lineage: Bacteria > Bacteroidota > Bacteroidia > Bacteroidales > Rikenellaceae > Alistipes. Next base: position 10,340 of record JAZNHC010000132.1, on the reverse strand, counting down.
GAATGTTGTACTTCTCGATAACAATGTTGCGTGTTAAGTTCGACACTGCAATAACCCTATCGGCAGCAGCCATACCGGCACGCTCGATCTCGTATACGCGAGTATCGATATTGTCGCTCGACGAACGGTCAAACGATGTTGCGTGCATGTGCACTACCAGCGGTTTGCCCGAAACACGCTTTGCTGCAATTCCTGCGAAATAGGTCAGCCAGTCGTGAGCGTGGATGACATCGAACTGTCCCTCCAAGTCCTTAGCGACCTGTGCAGCTACGATTGCATAGCGCGCAACCTCCTCCATAAGGTTTGCACCATACTTTCCCGAGAAGGTGTAACGCTGACTCCAGATATCACTTGTCTCCCATCGTTTCTCACCCGTCTTTACAAACTCATCGTGATAGGTTTCGTAATCCTCGGGCGAGAGGTATGGCACAAGATTGGAGTCGATATGTATAAACGACATCTTGTCGATGATATCGGCTGCATCGGAACTTACCTTACCGAATACGGTCTCGACATCGCTCGCATTCACTACGCGGATAAAGCGCTCGTCCTCATCGCCCGAAGCGCGTGGCATAACGAATGTAACATCTACATCGTTGCGTGCCAATCCGCGAGTCATTCCGTAACAGGCTGTACCGAGTCCACCCGCAATGTGCGGTGGAAACTCCCAGCCAAACATTAATACCCTCATCTTACTATATTTTTACTATTTCTTAACACTCTTTTTTGTTGCCGGACGCTTAGCTGCACGCTTCGCCTTCGCCTTGTACTTCTCGATGAGCTGCTTGATGTACAAGACACCCGCAACACTCGAAGCCTGCGACACTGCACCTCGCGGAGCAAATGGCGGATTGGCATCGTAGTACTCTGCCATCGAACCAATGCAGTAGGTCTGGATATTGTCGTCAAACGCGGCCAACATCTCCTCTGCGTGCGATAAGAAACGATCCGCATCGAGACGCATTGCACACTCGATGTAGAACATCAATGGCCATACCCACACGGCACCATTCTTCGATGCAGCCTCCTGCTCGATAGGATTTTCCTTGTATGTAGACTCGAACATCGGGTTACGAGGCGACAACGAACGAAGTCCTACAGGGGTGAGCAGGTGCTGACGCACTGTTCTCCATACGCTCACAATCTGCACCTCGTTGAGCATTGTGTACTTCAATGCACAAGCGATAATCTGGTTGCAACGGATAAAGTCGTTTCTGCCGCAGTTATCCACATAGTCGGCAAGATAGCCCTCCTCGGTGAGGTAGAACATATCAACAAACGACTTCTGGATCTGAGCAGGAAGTGCCTTCCACTCCTTCTCAAACTCCTTGTCGCCCATCTTCTTGGCGAGAGCCAAAGCGTACGACACGGCGTTATACCACAAGGCATTTACCTCAACAGCATATCCGGCACGCGGAGTCTGCGGAACACCATTCATCACGCAGTTCATCCACGTAAGAGCCACACCCTCGCGAGCTGCCCAAATCAGACCGTTGGTGTGCATTGCCACACAACCGCCAAAGAAGCCTCGGCGATAGGCAGCCAAGATACTCTTCATAGCCTTGCCGTAACGCTCCCAAATAGCCTGGGCACCGATATGCTCCTCCAACTGCTGCAAGGTCCAGAAGAACCAGAGTGGAGCATCCGCAGCAACCTCTGCTGAAGCCGAGCCTGCGAAGTCGCCATTGTGCATATCGCCAACCATCGTGTCGAGAACATCGAGGCAATCCTCCTTATATCCCTGCTCCAAGGTCAAGCCCGGAAGCGAGATAAAGGTCGAACGGCCATCTACGCCATACCATGGGTATCCCGCGATAACCTCTGTGCGGTTGCCCGGACGACGGATGATAAACTGGCGCGCCGAGTGGTGCAGACAGCTCTCGAAATCGATCTTGTGCGTACGACGTGCTACCGAAGTGTCGTAAGCCTCGCATATAGCCTTGCCCGAAGGCATCTCGTCTACCGAAGCCGAGAAGATGATGCTCTCACCCTTCTTGATAGTCATCTCGAAGTAACCCGTAGTGAGCAAGTCCTCATAACCCTCGTAACCACGCTCGAGTTCCTTCTGATACTCGAAATCGTAGTACCAATCCGGTGCAGGAACGAACTTTGCATCGTCCTTCGACAACTGCATATGCAACCAAGGGAATCCATCGTAAAGGCGATTCTTCACTCCGTTTGTAACCGGGTAGGAGCGAACATTCGCATACATATTCGCCTTCGACAACTCGTGTTTGTTACGGAATGCGAGGAAAGGTCGCAGACGAAGTGTCGTCTCGGAATGAGCATCCACGAGCGTATAGCGGATCATCATCTGTGTACGCTTGTGAATCCAAAGGATCTCCTTGCGGAGGATCACACCACCGACACGATAGGTGATAGTAGGACACGGAGTATACTCGAAATCGGTAATATACTTGTGTCCACGAGGCTCATACACACCACGGAAGCGGTGCAAAGCCAAGTTGAACGACTGGTCGTGCTGCACGATAGTTTCGTCCAACGACGAAAGCAGCACATAAGCATTGTTGCTCGAATCAATCGGGGCAACAATCAAACCGTGATACTTGCGGGTGTTGCAACCTACGATAGTTGTGCTCATATAACCACCGCGGCGATCCGTAGCCAACATCTCACGTTGCAACGAGTACTCCAAGTTACCAAGCTCTTGTTTGTCAAATTTAAGTCCCGGCATAATTTATATATTGATGATATTTTATCTTTGTCTTGTAAAGTTAATAAATTTTTCGCGTAATTGTTCTAAAAAAGCCGAATATTTTCAAAAATAGACCATTCTTTTTTACAACTTGCGACAAAAAGCAACATTTTACCCACCCTATAACACATCAAATACTGCTGAGCAATCGGTGCCCAACAGTATTGATGTATGTTCGATTGAGATGCCTTAAGCTCTCTATCGTGACTCGAAAATGGCCGTCATTACGCCCACTTAACGAGCGCAAAGTCCATACGATATGGCAGGTTCTCGTTCTTCGGATAGACACGCAAAGCGATATCGAACGCACCTGTACGGTTAGGAGTTACATCCAACGCATAGGTTGCCTGCGATCCCTCAGTCTTAACGAGTTGCAACTGCTCGATTGTTGTCACATCCGGAGCCTGCGAGCCGACCATCTGCTTTGCAACAACGAGTTCTACTCCAATCTCCTCAGGTGAAAGGGTTGCCACATCGAGTTTAACCTCGAAGTGGTACTTCTCGCCGAGCATCATCGACTCCTTGTCTACACGTACACGCTGCGAGTCGAGGATCTTCACGCTATCCCAAGCTGCCGAAACCTTACGCTTCCAAGCTGCAATCTCACGAGCGAGGATGTAGTTGTTCGACACAAGTTCCTTCTTGCGGGCAGCAAGCTTGTTATAGAAACGCTCCTCATAGTCGATAAGCATACGGTTTGTAGTGAAGTTCGATGCGATATCCGAGATACACTTTTTCACCGAAGCAACCCAATCGGTTGGGATACCCTTCTCGTTACGAGCATAGTATTTAGGTGCAATCTGCTCCTCGATAGTGGTGTAGATCATCTCGGCATCGAGCTCATCCTGGTGACCCTGGTCAGCAAATGTGCGTTCCATAGGGAGAGCCCAACCGCCATTCTCCTTGTAGCCCTCAACCCACCATCCGTCGAGTACCGAGAACTGCATTACACCATTCATCACACACTTCTCGCCCGAAGTACCCGAAGCCTCGAGTGGACGAGTTGGAGTGTTCAACCACACATCCACACCCTGAACCATACGACGTGCAAGCTCCATATCGTAGTTTTGCAAGAAGATGATCTTACCTACGAACTCAGGCATCAACGACACCTCGACGATACGCTTGATCAAATCCTGACCCGGCTTATCTGCAGGGTGAGCCTTACCTGCGAAGATGAACTGCACAGGACGCTGTTTGTTATTTACGATAGCCGACAGACGCTCCAAGTTCGAGAAGAGGAGGTAAGCACGCTTGTAAGTAGCAAAACGACGTGCAAAACCGATAGTCAAGACCTCAGGCTTGATGCGGTCTGCTACCTGTACCATCTGGCTTGGACGGTCAAAACGCACTTGTGTAGGGTCTGTGTAGCGACGCTTGATAGTCTTGATAAGTCGCTGCTTGAGGAACATACGCTCGTTCCACAACTCCTCATCCGGAATATTGTATACCTTCTGCCACTCAGGAATATTGTAGGTGTGACCCTCAAATCCATTAGGGAAGTAACGCGAGTAGAGGCGGCGCATATTCGATGCTGTCCAAGTAGGGAAGTGAACACCATTGGTAACGTAGCCGATGTGCAACTCCTTCTTGAAGTATCCAGGCCACATATTGCCGAGGATATCCTTAGACACCTCACCGTGCAACCAAGACACACCATTAACCTCCTGTGAAAGATTACATGCGAGTACCGACATCGAGAAACGCTCATTCGGGTCGTTCGGATTAACCTTACCGAGGTTGATATACTGCTCCCAAGTGATACCGAGCGCATCTGGATAGTGCGACATATACTGACGAATCATCGACTCAGGGAATGCATCGTGACCTGCAGGTACAGGGGTGTGGGTTGTGAAGAGTGACGACGAACGTACTACCTCCAACGCCTCCGAGAAGGAGAGCTTCTTGCGCGACATCAAGTTGCGAACGCGCTCTACACCGATAAATGCAGCGTGTCCCTCGTTGCAGTGGTAAACCTCCTGCTTGATACCCATCTTTGCGAGGGCGCGAATACCTCCGATACCGAGCAAGATCTCCTGCTTCAAACGATTCTCCCAATCACCACCATAGAGGTAGTGAGTTACCTGACGATCCTCCTCGAGGTTGGCCTCGTAGTCGGCATCGAGCAAGTACAACGGAGTACGTCCCACCTGGCAACGCCATACGCGGGCACTCAAAGTACGACCCGGAAGAGCCACCTGGGTAGTTACCCACGAACCATCCTCCTCGCGGACAGGCAAGATTGGCAACTTGAAGAAGTTCTGTGCCTCGTATGTTGCCTCCTGCGCACCCTGCGCCGAAAGACGCTGAGTGAAGTATCCATAGCGATACAAAAGACCTACGGCTACCATAGGGGTATTTCTGTCGGAAGCCTCCTTTAAGTAGTCACCTGCCAAAATACCGAGACCACCCGAGTAGATCTTCAACGAGTGGTGCAAACCATACTCCATCGAGAAGTATGCGATCTTCGGAGCCTTTGGATTTGGTTTCTCGTTCATATACTCCTGGAACTGCGCATACACGGCATCCATACGAGCCAAGAACGCCTCGTCATTCTCAATCTCCGCCAAACGCTCCATCGACAACTTATCGAGCAATGCGATAGGGTTGCGATCAACCTCTACCCACAGATCCTTGTCAATAGCCTCGAACAAGTCGCGTGCACCGAGAGTCCAGCTCCACCACAAGTTGCGCGACAACTCCTCGAGCGGACGCAGGCGTGCAGGCAAAGACTTCTCGACCATTACGCGCTGCCAATTAGGGCGTTCTACGAAGAGCTGCTGACGCACAAAGTTAATCTGCTCGTGCGATGCACCACCATCACCCATCACTGCGCGGTTTGTACGAGCCACACAGCTCTCGATAGCGCAATCGTATGCCTTTTTGTAGTATGCGAAGAGGTTGTCCCAAAGAGCCATCTTCGACATCTCGAATGCAGCCTTACGTACCGCCTTAACCTCCTTATCCGAGAGGGCAAGGAAGCGAAGTACTGCATCTGCCACCGAAGCCACAGCCTCGGCATTGTTGCTATCGTTGCGTGTAACAACCACTACACCGTCGTTCTTCTCCTGCTCTGCTGCCCAAACACCAAATCCCGCCAAAGTGGTCGAGATGGTTGGCACCGAGAATGCAATCGACTCGAGCGGAGTATATCCCCAAGGCTCGTAGTACGATGGGTAGATTGTCAAATCCATACCTACCAACAACTCGTAGTAGCTCTTATTGAAGATGCCATCGTTCTGGTTGAGATATGTTGGAACGAAGATAACCTTAACCTTCGACTCTGCACGGTCGAGTACGCTGCCATTGATAGCATTTGCTACCTGATCCCAAGCGGTATTCTCGAGTACGTGTGTCGAGTAGCGATACTGCGAAGCATCGATTGCCTGCGACTTATCCTGCAAGTGCGCCTGCAAATCACGACGCGCGCCAAGGTTTGCGGCAGGAACAGTAACGTATGCCAAAACCTCGCGATCAAGTTTGCCCGATGTCTCGAGCACCTTCAACGCATCGAAGAAGATATCCAAGCCCTTATTGTGGAACTCGTAGCGTCCACTTGTACCGATAATAAACGGCTCCTTCTCGAACTTGTGCGAAAGACAAGCCTCGGCAACTGCAACCATAGCCTTGCGAGCCTCCTTGCGCTTTGCATCATACTCCTTACCGCTCCAAACAAAGTCGTTCTCGAAGCCGTTAGGGGTTACCACATCCACCTCCTTGCCAAGCAAGTAAGCACACTCGCGAGCCGTAATATCGCTCACCGAGAGGAAGGCATCGTGATTCTTGGCACCCTGTTTCTCGATGGAGTGCTTAGCCACAACATTGAACTGACGAGCCAAGTCGTCTGCATTAAACTGCTCCAAGTTGCCGTAGAGTGGAAGGTTGTTACCTGCAATGCAACGACCCATTACGGTAGCGTGTGTACTCATCACCGTAGCGATATATGGCGAGTGCTGACGCAAGTAAAGACCACCCGAGCAGGTCATCCACTCGTGGAAGTGAGCCACCACCTTCTCGGTAGTAGCGCAGAAGTTATCCACATACGACTCGATAACCTTTCCTGCCAAGTAACCGAACAATACAGGCTCAACATAGTCCCACTGACCCGAAATCGAATCAACTTTATATGTCTCCCACAACTCCTTCAACACCTCATCCTTATTGGCGAAGAGGGTTGTGAAGTCGATGAGTATAGCTATCGGACTACCACATACATTCCAACGTCCAATACGGGCACGGATGCCCTCATTGTAGAGAGTCTGACGCCAAGTCTTGAGAAGCATCGTATCCTCAACGAACTCCGACACCTCGCTATCCTGCGAAAAATCGGGACCGATAGTGATATATCTATCGCCCATCTCCTTTGTAACAGTCAGCGCCTTCGTCGCCAAAACGGTGTGAATGCCGCCAACTTTGTTACATACCTCCCAGCTCACCTCGAAAAGAAGGTCGGGAGTAAATTTAACCTCACTCATAATTATCTGATAATTTGTTGTTTGTTTCTACAAAATTTGTCGCAAAGATACGACTATTAAATTACAAAATCAAGTATTTATTAAAATTTTTTAATAATTTATACCAATATATATAATAGTACTCACTACAGCTCTATAAGAGCCTCGATAACAAGATCGGACAGGAGCATTTTTTCGGGCTCGATACGCAGCCATTCTCCATCGTTTACGACCAATCCTCCTGCCGACAATTTCTCCGCCTCTCGTTCCAACCTTTCGCGCTCGGCAAGACCAAACCGCTCTTCGACACGCGTGAGCGACAACCCCTCGACACAGCGCAACGAGGTCATAACATATTCGTTTATCTTGTCGCGTAGCGAGAGACTCTCCGAGCCATACTCAACACCTGCCACATACTCCTCGATACCCTGTTCACACCAACGGCGCACATCGCCATTGAAGGAGTGTGCTCCGGGACCGATACCAAGATATTCCACTCCACGCCAATAGGATGAGTTGTGGCGTGAACGATAGCCCTCGAGGGCGTAATTCGACACCTCATAGTGGCGAAATCCCGCTTCGATCAAGCTATTATGCACCTGCAAAAACTCAGCCTCACTGCGTTCCTCCTCGGCTTCGTGTATCTCTCCACGCGCCAACATACGCCCAAAGCGAGTACCCTCCTCTATTGTGAGGTGGTATGCCGAGATATGCTGTACACCCATTGCCAACACACCCTGCAAGGTGCGTTCCAATGAGTTTGAGCCATACCCCTCAACCCCAAATATCACATCGACTGAAATATTACCGTAACCTGCATTCTGCAACAACTTCACCGCCTCTTTTGCCTGTTGTGCCGTATGTCGTCGCCCCATAAACTGCAAGCACCCGTCATCGAGCGACTGCACCCCCATAGAGATACGATTAACCGACGTCTTACGCAATTCTGCAACATATTCGGGTGTTATATCGTCGGGATTTACCTCTATGGTAACCTCTTCCAACTGCGTACAGTCGAACTGCTCGCGCACCCGATTAACAAAGCGTTCAATCTCGCACGGAGCAAGCAGCGAGGGAGTACCTCCGCCAAAGTAGATTGTCCGCACCTTCTTATCGTGCAAAAAAGATTGCTGATCGGTCAGCTCACGATGCATCATCTCGACCACCTCGGGGATATATCTCAGTTTGACACTGCGATAGAAATCGCAATATCCGCACAACCGCTTACAAAACGGAATATGAAAATAAACTGAGGCCACTTTCACCACTTTGGTTAATCCTAACAAAGATAGCAAAAAAAATGATAAAGCAAAAGCAGAATGACGAAAACTTATTAAACTTTTTAACAATTTTTGCTTTTGTACATAAAAACAAAAAAGGAGTTCCGAAGAACTCCTTGTGCCCAGAATAGGACTCGAACCTACACGCCTCTCAGCACTCGCACCTGAAACGAGCGCGTCTACCATTTCGCCATCTGGGCTTTGCGACTGCAAAGTTAAATAAAATTTTACGATTTGCAACTTCGTGCAGCCATTTTTTGAAACTATTACGCCAATACCCTGTACTAAAGCCGAAAAAACTGAAAGTTTTCCGCCTTCCGTTTTCTGTTTTCCGTTTTATTTTGTATCTTTGAGGGATTGAAAAACCTATAAACACTAAAATAACTAAAACATTATGGACATCAATTTGGTAAAAAAGGCATTTGCTGACCATTTCGAGGGCAAGTGCGGCGTTTATGCTTCGCCTGGTCGTATCAACCTTATCGGTGAGCACACCGACTACAACGGCGGTTTCGTATTTCCGGGAGCAGTAGATTGCGGTATCGTAGCTGCAATTCTCCCTAACGGACTCGACAAAGTTCGCGCCTACTCTATTGATATGAACGAGTTGGCAGAGTTCGGCCTCAACGAGGAGGACGCTCCACAGCAGGGTTGGGCAAAGTATATCTTCGGCGTATGCCGTGAGATGGCAAAGTTGGGCGTAGAGGTTAAGGGCTTCGACTGCGCATTCGCAGGTGATGTACCTCTCGGCGCAGGTATGTCGTCGTCGGCAGCTTTGGAGAGCACCTTCGCTTACGCTATCAACGACCTCTTTGCAGACAACAAGATCGACAAGTTCGCCTTGGCTAAGGTTGGTCAGATGACCGAGCACCACTACGTAGGTGTAAACTGCGGTATTATGGACCAATTTGCATCGGTATTCGGCAAGAAGGGCAACCTCATGCGTCTTGACTGCCGCTCGATGGAGTTCGAGTACTTCCCATTCAATCCTGAGGGATACAAGCTCTTGCTCGTTAATTCGGTAGTGAAGCACGAATTGGTTGATTCGCCATACAACAAGCGTCGCGAGTCGTGCGAGCGCGTAGCTAAGACCCTCGGTGTTGAGACTTTGCGCGATGCAGAGTTCGAGGATTTGGAGCGCGTGGAGGGCGAGATCTCGGAGGGGGACTACAAGCGTGCAAAGTATGTCATTGGCGAGAAGCAGCGCGTACTCGACGTATGCGATGCCCTCATCAAGGGCGACTACGAGACTGTAGGTCAGCGTATGTATCAGACCCATTGGGGCATGTCGAAGGACTACGAGGTATCGTGCGAGGAGCTCGACTTCCTGGCTGAGTTGGCGGAGAAGTGCGGCGTAACAGGTTCGCGTATTATGGGTGGCGGCTTTGGTGGCTGTACCATCAACCTCGTAAAGGAGGAGTTGTACGACAACTTCGTGGAGAGTGCAAAGCGCGAGTTCGCAGCCAAGTATGGTCACGAGCCTAAGATCTACGACGTGGTTATCTCGGACGGCGCGCGTCGTTTGGAGTAAATCCTATTCGTAAACCATAGAAACAAGGGTACCTCACATGGGTACCCTTGTTCTATTTATGAGCCGATTTTTGCATAAAACGCAAAAAAATATTATCTTTGCGGTATGGAATTATCACTTATTATATCTACATACAACAACGCCACATCGCTTATTCGCTCCTTGCAGTCTGTAGCTGAGCAGGATGCCGAAAAATCGTTGTGGGAGTGCATTGTGGTGAACAACAACTCGACAGACGATACAAAAAGTCGCGTCGAGGAGTTCATCAACTCACACAACGACATCAATCTGCGACTTATCGACGAGTCGCAGCAAGGACTCTCACACGCCCGTAATAAAGGTATAGCCGAGTCTCAGGG
>JAZNHC010000131.1:0-2539 GCA_045576755.1 Alistipes sp. | reverse complement strand
ACCGAGCCACAAATCTTGGCAAAGCCTACTGAGGTACTTTTATATTCGGAGGCAGAGAACTTTGTGATGCCAAATCATTGGGGGTTCAAGGCGTGGAAGGCTATGTTTTATCTTCGCACTCTACTGCTTATGACTATGGTGGTGATGCTGCTTTACTTTGCGCTTATAACCCTGCGTGGCTCTCGTACGGGAGTTCTCTTTACAAAGAGTAACCTACATATTGTGTATGCACTTGCTCCGATATCGTTTCTCTATCTGCTTGCCAATGATAATTTCTATACATTCAAGCAGTATGCAATAAGCGAACTCTATGCAGATAATGCGTCAATAGCCCTCCACGGTAAGTTTTATATGAATGCTGAAACATTGGTTGTGCCATTGTTGCTCATCATTGTGGCGCAGCTCTATAAGGTGGCTATTGTGATGAACGAGGACGAGGTGATGACCGTATAAAAGTAGGGTAATATGGCTATTGTAATAAATCTCGATATGATGCTTGCCAAACGCAAGATGACACTTTCGGAGTTGTCCGAACGTGTGGATATTTCGATTGTTAATCTCTCAATCCTAAAGACAGGTAAGGCACGAGCTGTGCGACTATCGACACTTGATGCCATTTGTGATGTGCTTGATTGCCAACCTGGGGATATCCTCGAATTTAGGAAGGAATAGAAAAATGCGGTGAAAAATATCACCGCATTTTTCTGTAGTGTTGCTTTAAGAATTATAATCGGAGCTTTAGCGACAAGTCCCCCTTTTCCAACAGGGGGATTTAGGGGGAATGTCAATACTTATCGCATTGCTTTAAGAATTAAAGCAACGCGTCTATTTTAGCCTTGAGGTCAGCCTTGTTGATTGCGCCGACGTGCTTATCTACAACCTCGCCACCCTTGATAAATACAATGGTAGGAATGTTGCGAATACGGTACGAAGCGGTGATGTCGTCGCACGAATCAACGTCGCACTTGCCGATATTTACCTTGTCGGCATACTCCTCAGCCAACTCCTCTACGATTGGAGCAACCGCACGGCAAGGACCGCACCACTCTGCCCAGAAATCAATTACCAACGGCTTGCTGTCCGAGAGCAACGCCTCATAGTTCTCATTTGTAATGTTAAGTGCCATAATCTTTTTGTTTTTTATTGGTTTACTGTAATAGTATATTTCAAATTGTATTTATCGATAAATTTCGTTATCGCAGGAGTCAGCGACACACGATACTTGCGCGAGTAAGCCGATACATATACCTCCTCCTCGAGGTCCTGCAACGAGAATTTCAGTTGCGACTTGCCCTTCGACTCCTTCGCTACCTCGATCAACTCGTCGATGAACTCCTTGGTCAGAACCTCCACCGGCAGGTAGAGTTTGATGTCGCGCACTGCATCTCGTACATCCGAAAGTTGTGTCACCGACGTAACCTTAAACTCCAACTCCTCCGGATTGGAGTATGGTCGCACCTGCACTCGACCTTGTAGCAGCAGGAAGTAGTCCTTGAACATTCGTGTACGGAACATCTCGTAGTCCTTGCGGAAGAAGCGGAACTCCTTCGAGCCGTTGTAGTCCATCACGGTCATCGATCCGGCAGGTGTTCCATTCTTCAGGTAGAATTCGCGCGTGTCGGTCACGATACCCGCCACAGCAATCTCCTTGCCACGATAATTCTCGAGGTTCGAGAGGTCTGCCAGCGTACATCCGCATACCGAGTTAAGCAGTAGCTTGTACTCGTCGAGAGGATGCGCCGAGAGATACATTCCGATAAGCTCCTTCTCTTTGTTCAGGAGTTCGAGCAATATGGCATCCCCTCGCGCAGGCACTGCAGGCTTTTGGATATCCGACACTCCGTTATCGCCACCAAAGAGGCTTTGTTGGGCGTTGTTCTGTTCGAACTGAATACGAGTGCCGTAGCGCACCAATGCATCCACAAATGTCGAATCCTCCTTCTCCTCCATAGCGAGGAACTTACCGCGCGAGAAGTCGATAATCGAGTCGAAACCTCCCGACATAGCTATATTCTCGAAACATTTGCGGTTTACTGCTGTGTAGTTTACGCGTTCTGCAAAGTCGTATATACTCTTAAACGGACCATTCTTCTCGCGCTCGGCGATAATCGAATTTACAGCACCTTCACCTACACCCTTGATTGCCGCCAATCCGAAGCGGATGTCGCCCTTTTCGTTTGACGAGAAGCGCATCTGCGACTCGTTGATATCGGGCGAAAGAACGCTGATGCCCATTCGCTTACACTCTCCCATGTAGAGCTCCAACTTCTCGATATTTCCGAGGTTCGAGCTGAGCAATGCCGCCATATACTCCGACGGATAGTTCGCTTTGAGGTATGCTGTTTGGTATGCCACCCACGAATAACATGTGGCGTGCGATTTGTTGAAGGCGTACGATGCAAACTTCACCCAATCCTCCCAAATCTTCTCCAAAACCTTCTTGTCGTGACCATTTGCCGCACCGCCCTTGAGGAACTTAGGCTTCAACTCCATCAGCTTCGAAAGGATCTTTTTACCCATAGCCTTACGCAGAGTATCC
>JAZNHC010000130.1:0-5104 GCA_045576755.1 Alistipes sp. | reverse complement strand
AGGACCACATGTTCGACTCGTCGTTCCACGTGGGTGCAAGTGTATTCGTATCGGTACCTATCTGCTTCATCCTTCCAATAGTTCTCTTGTGGGTATTCCTCAACTTCTGGTGGGCATTGGGCTATATGGTTGCATTCCCACTGATGTTCGTATTGGCCTGGAACTATATGCGTCTGTTCTGGAAGTTCATCGGAACATGCATCTTCGTAAAACGCAGCAACCGCCCTATCATCAACAAGTTGCGCGATTTGCGTACCAGCATTTACGAGCGTCTGGACAAATTGGTTAAATAAGCCTTTCTATGCGTAGAATTGGCGTAATATCCGACACGCACGGCACCTTCGACGAGGTGCTGTGCGATTTTTTACGCGATGTGGACGAGATTTGGCACGCCGGCGACATCGGCTCTATCGAGCTTGCCGACAAGATCGCATCGTTCAAACCGCTACGCGCAGTCTATGGCAATATTGACGGTGGCGAAACTCGCTACGCCTACCAACCTTTTGCCCACTTCCGTGTCGAGAATGTCGATGTTTTGATCACCCATATCGGCGGTTACCCTCGCCACTACTCACCACAGGCATTGGCAAAGATTCAGGCGTGCCGACCAAAGATTTTCGTATCGGGACACTCGCACATCCTGCGTGTCGAGTACGACAAAATCTACGACCTACTGCACCTCAACCCGGGTGCTGCGGGGTGCTACGGTTTTCATAAGGTTCGCACCGCACTCCGATTTACCATTGACGGCGACAGCATCAAAGATATGGAACTTGGTGAGTGGCCACGCGCCAACCACCTGTAAGAAAAAGAGGGTATCCAACAATCTGTTTTGAATACCCTTACTTTGTAAGAATTTTCATTGGATTAGAACTCCTCCACCCTATTCAATATCGGCGTGAAATCCACCCAAGTATTGGCAAACTCGTCATAGGAGAGCTCGGTATGACCATCTTCGGGTACATCTGATATCACCTTAACGGCTAAAAGTGGCACATTATCGCACATCTCGCAAGCTATCGCAATAGCACCTATCTCCATATCGAAGATTGCCCGCTCGACACCAAATTTCGACTTGATGGTAGCGACAGATTCGGCATTTACGAATGAATCACCTGTGAAGACGGTAATATCGTCATTGCCAAGCAGGTTGCGAGGGTCGCTAACCTCGGGGATAAACCCTTCCGGGATATCGGCATCGTGATACTGCACACGATTAGGCACCACCACCTCACCCTGTTTGAAGCCGAGCGTTCCGGCAGCGTAACCTATCACAGCCACAAGATCGTATGGTTGTTCCGCCTGCAAGAGATAGCGCGTAATGGTTGCCGCAGCGGCAGCCTTACCTATACCACTAAATGCTACTGTGTAGCGATTTTTCAGATTTTCGCCTTTACGCTCAATGGCAAGGCGGATATTTTTGTTTTCGCGCTCGGTAGGAGCTACAATCAGTACATTCTTCATATTTTCATGGGCTATCACTCTTTAGCCATTAGCTCTTTTATTGTGTTGAAATCTTTTTCTATCTGCTTACGCAACTCTTCGACAGAGGAGAACTTCTGCTCGTCACGTACCTTGGTGTATAGTTCCACGCGCAAACGCACGCCATAGAGCAAGCCTCGAAAGCCGAAAAGATGAGTTTCGAGCAGGCGTTTCGAACCATCCACCGACGGACGCACGCCTATGTTTGTCATTGCTCCATACTCCTCACCCTCGACAAAGACCTTCGACGAGTAGACTCCGTTTTCGATTGCCAAGCTATCATCAATGGCAAGATTGGCAGTTGGAAAGCCCAACTTGCGTCCCAATCTGTTACCACCAATAACGACACCCTCGACAACCACCATAGCACTAAATCTCCTTGGTCAATTTACGCACCAACGACACCTCCGAGAAAAACTCCTTGGCAAAGACGCGCAATACGGTGTACGACGGCACGGCCACGAGCAAGCCGACAATACCGCCCACCGAACCGGCCATAAGAATAACGATAAAGATCTCGAGTGGATGAGCCGAAACCTTCGACGAGTAGATTGTAGGCTGAAGAACGAAGTCATCCATACCCTTCACTACGCAGATGGTGCAACAAATCACCGCAAGGGTGTAGGCAATTGTGCAGCCTTCGATTGGAGAGACTACACCGATGAATACCGACACCAATACGCCCACCGCAGGTCCTGCATATGGGATGACATTGAGCAGACCCATAATGACGGCAATAAAGCAGGCATCCTCGACTCTCATACCGAAGAGCAGTAACACCACTGCTATAATAGTACTTATGATAAGGCTCTCGGTGAGCAATCCCGTGAAGTAACGCGAGAGCAGCAACGACACCTTATCGATAGCCCGATGCACATTTTCGGCATACTTATCGGGAAAAATTGCCGATACCATATTCGAGAACAGACCATCCTCCTTGAGGAAGAAGAACGTGATGAACGACACAGAGAAGAGAACTATGATCACCGACATTCCCATATTGATAATCGAGGTCACTACGGCATTAACCGTATCGTAGTTCAAGAAGCGACGCAAGGTCGATACCAGCACATCGGATATCGAAGCGTGCGACTCAGGCAGTACAAAAATCGCCGAGATGTAGTTTTGCAACCTCTCCAAAGGCTCCTGAATACCCTCCAATGCTGAGCGAAGGTCGAGCGAAGAGAGTTCATATATCTTGCCGGCAATGAGAGGCACCACCAAAGCCACCAATCCACCGATGACGATCCACAACAGAACGAGGGTGATTGTGGCAGCCAACCAGCGAGGCATAGTAAAGCGCTTAATCTTCACCTTACACAGCAAACGTACAAGAGGGCGTCCGATAATCGCAAAGAGTGCCGACACAAGGATATATATCACAACCTCGCGGAAGTACCACAACACGGCACCTATCGCAGTGGCAACTGCCAAACCGGCAACCCAACGCAGGAATGTCTGCAACAACTGACTATTACTTGAAGTATTGCTTGGCATACTTTTTCTTGACATTAAAGTTATTATTCGGCAGACTGCTCGAGCGACTCCTCCTCAGGTGTCTCGAGCGACTCCTCGGCCACTCCGCCAATGCGTGCTATAGGAGTTTGTGTTCCGGTAACCTTATCGCCAATCTCAACGAGCAACTTCGCATCCTTCGGAAGCAGAATGTCTATACGCGAACCGAACTTGATAAATCCGAATACGCTATTCTGTTCGACCTGCTCGTCTACCTTCACATACGACACAATACGACGTGCAACGGCTCCCGCAATCTGACGGAAGAGCACCTCCACACCATCTATGGTCTCGACTACGGTAGTCGTACGCTCGTTATCGGTTGATGACTTCGGATGCCATGCTACCAAGAAGCGGCCCGGATGATACTTGAAGTACTTCACTACACCACCGACAGGGAGCCAATTTATGTGAACATTGGTCACCGACATAAAGATCGACACCTGCATCTTCTCCTCGCCACCGAAGTACTCGTCATCCTTCACAATCTCGGTTACAACAACGCGTCCATCACACGGTGAGAACACCAAATCACCATCGTGAATGCGCACACGGCGCGGATCGCGGAAGAAGGAGATGATGAAGAACCAAAAGACCAACAGCAGCACTGAAAGCAAAATCAGCAACCACATCAGGTCATTCGCCTTCAACATATAGAATATGAGTAGCCACACCGCCAGGATCACAACTCCCGACACGGCTATAATTTTGAAACCCTCTTTACTAATCTTCATTATTTTAGGTAGGTTTTTTTAAGATTTTACAACAAGTGAGGAATCAGACAAAGATATACAAACACAAATGGTGCCGAGAGATACAGAGCGTCAAATCTGTCGAGAAATCCGCCGTGACCGGGCATTATCGCGCCCGAATCCTTCACATCCGCCTCGCGCTTCATGAGTGACTCGACCAAATCACCTGCAACACCCGACAATGCGGTAATCAATCCGAGTCCTGCCCATACGACGAGGTTACCATGGAAAAGATAGCCGAAAAGTACCGATGCGCCCACTGCACCAATCAAGCCACCGAAGAATCCCTCCCACGACTTTTTAGGCGAAATTCTCTCGCAAAGACGATGCTTACCGAGGGTCACTCCGACCAAATATGCAAAGATATCGTTAACCCATATTATTCCGATAAATGCCAGCATAGCCAATCCCGACCACTTGCCAACAAGCATATGTGGAATAAAGAGAACCATCGACATCGGCACTGCCACATATATAACGCCCATAAATGTTGTTGCAATATTGGCAATCGGTGTCGGGCTTTTATGTACCAACTCGCACACAAAGGCGGTAGGTATCATCAACATCGTGTAGAAAATCGGAAGCAATATGAGCGCTCCTCCACCCATAAACAAGGAGAACGCTCCAAGAAATATGGCTATCGATGTCGCAATGCCGACAGCATACATAGGCTGAGCATTGGTCTTTCGACACAAGCGATAGAACTCGACCAAGCCTCCGAGCATAATCACTGCGAACAAGGCACCGACGCTCCACTTCGACCAGAGCAGCGCACCGACAACAACAAGTAACAACACCGCGCCACTCAATGTTCGCACCAACAGGTTCTTCAATTTACTATTCATAGTTTTTTAGGTTAGTTTCGTGTTGTAGTTGCAATTACGCCTCGGCTGGGGCATCAGCAGGGGTCTCGGCAGGGGTTTCGGCAGACTCCACCACGTCGGCTACCGCCTCCTTCTTACCTCCGCGCTTACCGAAGATGCGCTCCACATCCTCCGTAAAGACCACTTCGCGCTCCAAGAGCAACTCTGCCAGCTGCACAAGGCCTTCGCGATGCTCGTCAATCACCTGCTCTGCCATAGCACGCGCCTTGGCAATCAACGCACGTACCTCGTCGTCAATCTGCTGGGCTGTTCGCTCCGAATATGGTTTGGTAAATGCCATATCGCTCTGACCCGTAGAGTCATAATAACTCATCGAGCCGACCTCGTCACTCATTCCGTAGTACGCCACCATCGCGTAGCACTGTTTTGTCACACGCTCCAAGTCGTTCAGAGCTCCCGTCGAGAGGTGACCGAAGAACTTCTCCTCGGCAATACGACCTGCCAACAGCGATGCCAACTCGTCCATCATCT
>JAZNHC010000129.1:0-2427 GCA_045576755.1 Alistipes sp. | reverse complement strand
AGCCAAGGGGTTGAAAATGAAAATTGTCTTCCTAAGACCGCTTGGCCTCCGACTTGCGAGTGCAAAGGTAGTGCTTTTTTTGTTACTCGCAAATTTTTCCTCAATTTTTATAATAAAAAAGTGGTCCGACAGTAAAAACGTCGGACCACAATAGATGTCATAGATCGACTACTTTACCTCTAACTTTCCGGTAAGACGGATATCTGCCGAAGAGGCACCCACGTATACGGTAAACACACCAGGCTCAACGACAAACTTACGCACGATAGGATCGAAGTAGCGGAATGCCTCGTCATCAAGGCGAACACTTACGCGCTTGGTCTCGCCCGCATTAAGATAGACCTTATCGAAGCCCTTAAGTTCCTTGGCAGGGCGCACGAGAGTAGACTCGTCGTCACCGACATATACCTGTGCTACCTCGGCAGCGGCAACATCACCGGTGTTTTTCACGTCGAAGCTTACGATGAACTCCTTGCCGTCAGCCGTAATCTCGAGTGCAGAGTACTCGAACGAAGTGTAGCTCAATCCAAAACCGAATGGGAAGAGCGGTTTAACTCCGGTCTTTTCGTAGCCACGATAGCCCATAAACAATCCCTCGCGATACTCGACACGCGCGTGTGGGTTGATGTGAGGCGAGCGCACGCGGTCTACATTTTCGTGATAGTTCGCAAAGCAAGGGTTATCCTCCAACTTCGACTCGATAGAGATTGGGAGCTTACCCGAAGGCGAGATCTTACCTGTGATAATCTCGGATATTGCCAAACCACCCTGCTGACCAGGATACCAAGCCATAAGAACGGCCTTCACCTTATCCATCCACGATGCCATCTCGACAGCACCACCGGCATTCAGCACTACGACAACATTTTTGTTGTATTTCAATACCATCTCCAAGTACTCGACCTGTCCACGAGGCAATTCGAATGTACGGTCCGAATTCTCCTTCTCGGAGAGTTTGCTGTGTCCAAGACATACCACAACGCACTCGGCATCCTTAAGCACCTGGGTCTTTGAGGTATCCTCAACAAATGGTAACTCGAACATCATCTCGGCATTGATCGAGCCACCGAGGTTTTGGTGCTCGAGGACAAACTTGTAGGTCTGACCTGCCTTCATCTCGAGCAACATATAGCCCTGATTGTTGCTATCCTTGTGCCAGCGATCACGCATAACGAGCTTATCGTTGATGAAGCAACGGAAGCCGTCATTGGTGTTTACCGTGAAGTGGTATACATCATCCTGCAAAGGCTTGTAGTAGAATGTGTGGCGGGTCGAAACGTTAATCAAATCGTTGTGTGCGCCAAACACGTTCTCCTGAATACCGACCTTATCCGTAATGAAGCTATGAGATGGAGTACCCTCCAACTCAGCATTGTTATAATACTCGGCAGCAACGCCCTTCTTTGTCATCTCCTTATCGGCATAAACCACACCCGGAACAGGCTTGCTTGGTGCTTTCATAGAGAAGAACTCGCTATCGATATTCTCGTCGATATTCTTCATACCGTCAGCTACGGTGCACGCCATCAATGGGGTTACGAAACCACTACCACCACCTGTTACAATCTTATCGGCATTAGGACCGCAAACAACAACCTTTCCCTTCTTGAATGGGAGGAAGTTGTTTTCGTTCTTGAGCATTACAATTGCACCGCGCGAAAGTTGATGAGCCACAGCGTCGCACTCAGGGTTGTTCTCCGGCAGTGACTTGTCGAGCTGCTCGCGCTTATCGAACTCAAACGCCAAGATTGCCTGGATGATATTCTGACACTTTGCATCGAGCGCACGCTCATCTATAACACCCTGCTCTACCAGCTGCTTGATAAGCTCAGGCTTCTGGCACTTTGCATACGGCATCTCCAAATCCACACCCCAACGAGCAACATTCACAGGCGAGTAGCACGATGTCCAGTCCGACATAACAAAGCCGTCGAAACCCCACCAATCGCGCAAAACCACCTGGTTGAGATACTTATCTTCGGAAGCATGCACGCCATTGAGAAGGTTGTACGAGGTCATTATGGTTGCTACGTGACCCTCCTTAACTGCCTTCTCGAATGCAGGGAAGTAGATCTCGTTGAGGGTTCTCTCGTCGATATCCGACGATACACTGTGGCGAGCCCACTCCTGGTTGTTACCTGCAAAGTGCTTGATACAAGCCATTACACCCATACTCTGCACACCCTTGATATAGGCTGTAGCTATCTCACCAGCAAGGAACGGATCCTCACCGAAATATTCAAAGTTACGGCCACAAAGTGGTGAACGATAGATATTGGCACCCGGGCCAAGAAGAATATGTATACCACGTGCGCGAGCATCCTTACCGAGCGAGACACCCATCTGCTGAATGAGGTCGGTATCCCACGTTGCGGCAGCTGCCACGCCCGACGGGTAGAGGGTACTCTTGGTGTTGTTACGCACACC
>JAZNHC010000128.1:0-6270 GCA_045576755.1 Alistipes sp. | reverse complement strand
CCTCGAGAGCTGTACGGAAGGTAATCGAGTACTTTGCATCACCCAAACCACGCCAAGCTCCAAGCTGATCCTTCGGAGCATCGGCAAACGGACCAATAAGGGCGATCTTCACCCCTTCGGCAAGTGGCAACACTCCGTCGTTCTTCAACAAGACCATCGACTCGCCTGCTACCTCGCGTGCAAACTGCATATTCTCGGGACGATAGTAGACCTCCGACAAGTTCTGCTTTCCGTATTTGTAAGGATCGTCAAAGAGTCCCAGCTGATACTTCACCACCAACACCTCGCGACACAACTCGTCGATAAGC
The DNA here is from genome assembly GCA_045576755.1 of Alistipes sp. GTDB lineage: Bacteria > Bacteroidota > Bacteroidia > Bacteroidales > Rikenellaceae > Alistipes. The sequence goes on along the minus strand of JAZNHC010000128.1, from coordinate 5,962 downwards.
TTCTCCGAGATGCGACCTGTACGAACAAGCTCCTCACCGTGAGCGATATAGTCGCCACCGAGCATATCCATATTGAGGTGCGCCTTCATTGCCAACTCGGCTGCATCCCTGCCATCGGCAGCGACACCGTGAATAATCATCTCGTTCACAGCTTTCCAATCCGAAACGACAAAACCCTTGAAACCCAACTCCTTGCGAAGAAGGTCATACAAGAGCCACTTGCTACCCGATGCAGGAACACCCATAAAGTCGTTGAATGACGACATCACCGTAACTGCTCCGGCATCCAACGCTGCACGATACGGTGGAAGATAGAGATCGCGGAACATCAACTCCGACATATCAACCGTATTGTAGTCCTTACCTGCTTGCGCTGCACCGTAAGCAGCAAAATGCTTCACACACGCAGCGATGGTATTACTATCGGCAAGGTTATCACCCTGGTATCCGCGCACCATAGCGGCTGCAATCTTTGCACCGAGGTACGGATCCTCGCCCGCACCCTCCGACACGCGGCTCCAACGCGGCTCAACCGAGATATCGCACATAGGCGAGAAGGTCCAATGAATTGCAGATGCTGCGCTCTCCTCGGCTGCTATGCGTGCCGAACGCTCTATGGCAGCGATATTCCACGAACATGACATCGCAAGATTCTCGGGGAAGATAATCTTACAGCCGTGAATGATATCGAAGCCGAAGATAAGAGGAATACCCAAGCGGCTCTCCTCTACCGCCATCTTCTGCAGACGCAAAGCCTCGTCTCTGTCGCGAATAGAGAGGAATGATCCTACCTCTCCCCTACGAACTGCGCTATCAATATCGCACTTCACACCCTCGGGACCTGTTACTACGCCATTGCGGGTGATGAACTGCTCCATCTGACCCAGCTTTTCGCGAAGGGTCATCTTCTTAATCAACTTATTCGCATATCGAACAGCCTCCTTCTCCGAGAACTGTGTTGCTGCCGAGCCCAACGATACCACAGCCAATCCGACCAGCGTCAAAATAAATCTCTTCATAACTTACACTTGTGAAATAGGGGTTATATAGGTGCGCCTTGCAGACAACACCCATATTTGTTTCCAAAATCAAAGAGAATGTCTTTCTTGCACATGCGCGCACACGCGTGCACAAAGCAAAAACCACCGTAAACACGGTGAACAATCTCTCCATATCTGATTGAGTTTATGGTAGCACAAAAGGGGTATTCCGCCGCCATTCGGCAGCGAAATCCCCTCCCGATACATAGTCTATTTTGCCTGCCAAACGAGTGCAGCTGCTCCGAGAATAGCCGCGTTCTTGTTTTGCAACTCCGATGGAAGAACCTTCACCTTATTCTTGAAGGTAATGAGCATATTCTCCTCCATATACCACTTGATAGGGTCGAAGATGAGATTACCGGCCTTAGCCAAGCCGCCAAAGAGGAAGATAGCCTCAGGCGAGGTGATTGTAACCGCATCGGCAAGAGCGTAACCGAGCTTCTGACCTGTTACGCGGAAACACTCCTTGGCAATAGGGTCACCCTTAGCAGCAAACTGAGAAAGCATTGCCGAGTCGAGCTGATCAAACGAGTACTCGCGAATTGGCGATGGATCGGTCATTGTTGCCATAAGCTCAAAAGCCGTACGCTTGATACCGTTTGCCGAGGTATACGCCTCGAGACAGCCCTTACGTCCGCAACCGCACTGGCGACCACCGCGCTCTACTATCACGTGACCGAACTCACCGGCAAAGCCATCGTGGCCATAGATCATCTCGCCATTTGCCACAAAGCCTGAACCTACTCCCGTACCAAGGGTGATCATTATAAAGTTCTTCATACCCTTAGCACCTCCGTAGACCATCTCGCCGATGGTTGCCGCGTTTGCGTCGTTGGTGATGTAGATAGGAATCTCAGGGAAGTGCTTACCCAAATCGTCGGCAAAGTTGAACATTCTATCCTCCTCCTTCATACCGGCAGCGATCTGCTCATCGGTATATTTCCACATATTCGAAGGAATCTCTACTGTGCCCTTGTAGTAGTTGGCATTTGGCGCACCGATACCAATACCCATCAACTCGAAGTTGAAGCTGAGACTCTCAAGGAGAGCCTTCATCGCCTTAGCCAAATCCTCAATATAGCGAGGATAATCGTCAAAGTGTACGTACGATTTTGTCGAGATAGCCGATTCACCAAAGATCTCACCAAATTCATCAACAAGACCAAAAGCGGTGTTTGTTCCACCAATGTCGATTCCAAAAACAAGTTTTTTCATAATTAAGTAGTATTTTAGTTCGATTAAAGTTGTCTATACGTGCTATATTAAGCAGTCAAAGTTACAAACAAATTGTGAGATTTCAAAATTTCGCGCCACACTATTTATGGAAATTATACAATTTCAACAATCGGGTAAAAATAGTATGGTTTTATCGGCCAAAATTTATATATTTGCGTTTTGAAATATAGAGATCACATTTTTAATGTAACGGATACTATGAAGCGATATTTAATCCTCCTGCTTGCTGCCACTCTTTCGCTCACGGCTTGCACCGTAAAGAGCACCGACACCAACCCTGCAACCCAACTCACCGCCCGTGAGGAGGTCGATGCAAACTCTCAGGTCGTAATTCCAACAATGACCATCTACAATGGTGATTTGTACCCATACACTGCACCCGAGGCTCCGACAGGTTTCGAGCCTGTATTTATGGCAGGCTACCTTCGCCACGGCTCACGCATGGAGTCAAATGCCGAGTATCCCTTTGATACATACGACTACTTCAAAAAGGGCGACGAGGCGGGACTTTTAACCCCGCTTGGCAAAAGGGTATTCGAATATATGAAGCAAAATCTCGATGCCCACAAAGACCGCATCGGCGACCTGACCGACGTAGGTTTCCAGCAGCATAAGCTGTTAGCAAAGCGCTACTGCGAGAGATTTCCGATGTTTTTCGAGGGCAAGGCAAAGATCCTTTCAAAGGGTTCCACTTCGCTGCGCGCATCGTTGAGTATGGCAGCTTTCAACGAGGGCATGAAGGAGCACAACCCTCGCCTCAACAACCACATGGAGGCTTCGGAGCGCGTTACAGGCATTATACGCCCACAGAAGTCGGCTCACAACAAAGCCTACACCGCAGCCGAGGAGAAGGCATACAAGTCGTTCCTTGAAACCGATGTCTACTCAAAACTTCTCGAATGGGGAGATCGTCAGGATATGGAACACGCAAAGAGGGCTCTTTTCACCGATCCCGACAAATTTTTTACCATATTCGATAAATCGCCATTCAAGATCCTGACCGACATCTACAAGCGTATGGCCTTTCCGCAGAATATAGGCATCGACAACAGCGCGCTTCTTGACGAGGTGTTTACCGCGGATGAGAAATACATTATCTACAAGCACGAGAATTGTCGCTGGTACTACCGATGTGCTTCGGCTGCCCACCCTATTCTCGCCAACAATATGGCTCAAAGCCGTATTTTGGTGGACTATATCGTGGCACAAATCGAGTCAAACATCGATGGCAAGTGCGACGCAACCGTTCACCTCTGCTTTGGTCACGATTTGAACATCATCCCTCTGATGAACATCTTCGGTTTGGACAATATGCCTATCGTATATGGCGATGGCAAGGAGACTATCGACTACGTGGCCGAGAATTGGCGTGGCTACAAGATTACGCCTATGGCTGCCAACGTAATGTTCATCCTCTACCGCAATAAGGAGGGTAAGAATCTGCTTCGTGCACAGATCAACGAACGCGACGTGGAGATAGCCGTCGAGACCGACACTCCGTACTACTACGATTGGGAGGAGGTCAAGAAGTTGGCATACGCACGCCTCGACGAGATAGACCAATTGAAGAAGAGATAGATCAGAAAAAGTCATTACGACTATGAAACTATACACAAACAACGAATTACTCTCACTCTTCGAGCGGCACATAGCACAAATGCCTACGCCCGAGGAGCCTCAGCGCCTCTATGCTCCCATAAAATATGGCTTGGAGATGGGAGGCAAACGCATCAGACCTACATTGCTGATGCTCACATATAACCTCTACGCCGAGGATATCGAGCGGTCATTGATGCCTGCTATGGCGGTGGAGATTTTTCACAACTTCACTCTTCTGCACGACGACATTATGGACAACGCCTTGGTACGTCGTGGTCGCCCTTCGGTACACGCCAAATGGGGCGAGAATGTGGCAATTCTTTCGGGCGACGCAATGCTCATTTTGGCATATAAGCATCTGCAACGTACCGACTCGGAGCGTCTGCCAAAGATATTCGAGTGGTTCAACAAAATGGCTGCCGAGGTGTGTGAGGGACAACAGTTCGATATGGACTTCGAGACACAGCAGAAGGTATCTGTCGTCGATTATATGCGTATGATAGAGCTGAAGACTGCCGCCCTGCTTGCAGGATCATCTGTCATTGGAGCCATCCTTGGCGGAGCGTCCGAACACGACTGTCGCCGTCTCTACGACTTTGCCTTAGAGGTGGGTTTGGCATTCCAGCTGCAGGATGATCTGTTAGACAGCTATGGCGATGAGCGACTTGGCAAGAAGATTGGCGGTGACATTCTCGAGGGTAAGAAGACAATACTGATGATCGAGGCTTTCTCGCGCGCTAACGAAGAGCAACGCGAGGTGTTGCGCACGACACATCTGCGCGAGGATATAGGTGATGCCGAAAAGATTGCGATAATCAAGGCGCTCTACGACGAGTTGGGCGTTCCGGAGCGCGTGGAGCAGCAGATAGCACAAAAGTTCCAGAAGGCACTCTTCATTCTCGACACACTCGAAGCACCGCAGGAGCGTACTGCCGAGTTGCGTCGCTATGCCGCCAACCTCGTAGGACGAAAAAGCTAACCGCATCAAGGGATTGAAATTATGGCACCCGCTTTATCCGCCAAAGGCGGACTAAGCCACCGCCTGAGGCGGGGGTTTGGGGGGGGGTCAGATTTGTAAGCGTAAGGAAAACCCGCGAATGAAATAAACCTACATTTCGATTATTGCTAAATAGTTTGTAAAACTCTTCGAATGAAACGAACAGATATTGAAATTATGGCACCCGTAGGGTGTTACGAATCGCTCCACGCCGCAATAAATGCCGGTGCAAACTCAGTATATTTCGGCATTGGGCGATTGAATATGCGTTCTGCTTCGGCGGCCAACTTCTCCGAGGCAGATATGGAGCAGATTGTCGAGATTGCCCACTCGGTAGGTGTCAAGACATACCTGACGGTGAATACCATCATCTATGATGATGAGATGCAAGCGATGCACGAGGTTGTCGATAAGGCAAAGGCTGTGGGTGTGGACGCAATCATCGCCTCGGACTTGGCGGTTATAACCTACGCCTATCACGCAGGGGTAGAGGTGCATATCTCCACGCAGTGCAACATATCGAACTCGGAGGCGGTAAAATTCTTCTCGCAGTGGGCCGATGTCGTGGTGTTGGCGCGTGAGCTGTCACTCGAGCAGATTGCTGAGGTGCATCGCGCCATCGTGGAGCAGGATATCCGCGGACCAAAGGGCGAGTTGGTCGAGATAGAGATGTTCGCTCACGGAGCTTTGTGTATGTCTATTTCGGGCAAGTGCTACCTGAGTGAGCACGAAACGGCTTGCTCCGCCAACCGCGGTGCGTGCCGTCAGATTTGCCGACGAAAATATACCATTCAGGATAAAGACACGGGCGAGATGCTCGATATCGACGGACGCTACATCCTCTCGCCAAAGGATCTGTGTACCATTGACTTCCTCGACCAATTTATCGCAGCGGGAGTTCGCGTGCTGAAGATTGAGGGCCGAGCGCGTGGTGGCGAGTATGTCAAGCGTGTGGTGGAGGCCTACGACAAGGCTTTGCGACTTATCGAGGCCGAAGAGTTCTCGCGCGAGAATGCCGAGGGGTTGAAAGAGGGGTTGTTGCGCGTCTTTAATCGCGGTTTCTGGGGTGGCTACTATGCCCACAAGCGCG
>JAZNHC010000127.1:0-12841 GCA_045576755.1 Alistipes sp. | reverse complement strand
TCTTTCTGTTGTTGCCATTGAACGCTTTGGGTATTATTCAGAATACCAAGCTCTCGCGTGATTTCCGTTTTGGTGAGTTGTCGCGAATAAACTTCTCGGCATCACTCGTTGCTGGTATAGTTGCAGTCGTTGTCGCCTTGTGTGGAGGGGGAGTATGGGCTTTGGTCGCGCAGAGATTGACGGTGGTGTGTGTAAAGACCTTGTTGCTGTGGTGGCGAGGGGATTGGAGAGGCGAAGGCTCTTTCAATGGCAGAGCGTGGCGCGAGATGGCACCATTTTCATTCCGCCTGATGTCTACAGATATTGTTGCTGCTCTCTACAATAATGTTGCGCAACTCTTTATAGGCAAGGTTTACAATCCTAACACTCTTGGTTTCTTCAATCAGGCACAAAAGATCAAGGATTTGCCTATTCAGTCGGCTGTGCTTTCGGTACAGACCGTTACATATCCTGCGCTGGCAAAGATAAAGGATAATGAGGAGAAATTTGCCGAAAGCTTCCGAAAGGTTCTCCTGATCAATATCTTTGTAATGGCTCCCGTTGCAGTAGGAATGTCTGCAGTAGCAGAGCCTTTGTTCAAGGTTTTGCTCGGCGAGAAGTGGTTGCCTACGGTGCCATATTTCGAGGTGATTTCATTGTCGGGAATATTCTACCCTTTGGTTATGGTTGCTTACAATGTGCTGAAGGTACATAGCAATGGTGCAATAATCTTTAGGTTGGAGCTGCTGAAGAAGGCCATTATGACAGGCGTGTTAGCAATAACTATCCCTATGTCGCCAATGGCAATCGCTTATGGATTGGTTGCAATGACCGTCGTGGAGTTTGTCGTAAATTTTGCAGCTACAAGGCGCTACACAACGCTTTCGTGGTGGCAAATGATTCGTGCGCTTCTGCCTTCGTTACTTATTACGTGCGTAATGTATATATCAGTCAAAGTCGTAGGTCATTACACAGATGCTATCGTGCCGATATGGCAGTTGTTGTTGCAAATTGCGACGGGTGTTTTCGTCTATGCTCTATTGGCGGTAGGCTGCCGAGTAGTGGCGTTCAAAGAGTTTTTAACAGTAGTTAAAGGGGTGTTCAAACGATGAGAATGTACGGAGAGTTCGATTTTATCGATTTTATTCGCAATACATTCCGTTCGATTCCTAACAATGGATTCGAGGGAATCGGTGATGATTGTGCTGTATTGCCAATCGGTGGAGAAGAGGCTTTGGTATTTACGTCTGATATGCTCAACGAGGGCGTTCATTTTCTGACAGATAAGAGCACTGCTTTTCAGATTGGTTACAAATCGTTGATGGTGAACATCAGCGACGTTGCTGCTATGGGTGCTAAGCCTGTGGCTACGATGTTGTCGCTTGCATTGCCAAAAGATCGCTTTGGCGAGTGGTCGGAGGAGTTTATTCGTGGCTACAAGAGTGCATCGAAGAGGTATGGCGTGAAGCTGATTGGCGGAGATACGGTTGCCTCGAAATCGGGAGTATGTATAAGTGTGACGGCCATAGGACGTGCTCCAATGTCAAATCTGAAGCGTCGCTCGGCAGCAAAAGTCGGTGATGTGATTATGGTAACGGGCAAATTGGGTGGCTCGGCGGCAGGCTTACGAGATCTGCTCGAAGGAAAACTCTCTACACGTAATGCCAAGATACACCTCACGCCAAAGGCTCAAATCTTGGAGGGTGAGTGGCTCGGACAACAATCTGCTGTTCACGCTATGGCTGATATTTCGGACGGAATAGCTTCGGATCTTCAGCATATAATTACCGAGTCCAAAAAGAGTGCAGTGATAGTTGAAGATAGCGTGCCTGTAGCTAAAGGTGCAACAGAAGACGATGCTATCTGCGGAGGCGAAGATTACGAACTCATATTAACTGTGGACAAACGTCAGGCAGATGCGTTGATGCGTAGTTTTGAGGAGCGATTTGGCAAGCCATTGTATAAGATAGGAAGAATAGTCAAACCTAACTATGATTGCTATTACATAGGTTGGGAAGATTGCAATGGGGATGTTTACTACATCACTGATTGGGTTGGCGGATATCGACACTTCTAAGCCGATGACTACTCTTCGACGATAAATACCTCCTCGTCTTTACCGTACATAAAGTACTTTTCGCGGGCGTATTTCTCCAGAAATTGATCATCCTTCAAATTCTCCAGAAGGGTGCTGTCGCGGCGAATGCTTGCTTCGTATGTAGCCTTCTGCTTGTTGAGCCTGTGAATCTCGACAGTGGTTTTTATAGCCGATATAAGCGGACGGCCAATCAAGATAAGTCCCAATAGCAATGTGGCAAAGAGGGTTATGCGCCAAGCGTATTTCTTGGCGTTGCTGATGGTGTTATTCACCTTTTTACCTATCTTTTTGCTGACCTTCTTGTCCGACTTCATTGCCATTGTGTTTTTTATGGTATTCTCATATACTTGTGGCTCTGTATGGAGATGCTCCAACGCGGATTGCGTTTGGCATACTCAACCAAAGTCGGCATAATATTATCGGATACGCTCCATTCGGGTTGCAAGAAGAGTAGACAATCGTTGCTCACCTTTGCAGCGCACTCCTCCGCCCAAAGCAGATCATCCTCGCTCTGGATAATCACCTTCAATTCGTCGGCTCGGATATACGCTTCGTCCAATGGGGCTGATTTGCGCTTTGGGGATAGACATACCCAATCGAAATGGCCCGAAAATGGATGTGAACCCGAAGTCTCGAGGAAGATCGCCAGACCGCGCTCCTTGAGCGACTGAGTCAGATAGTCGAGAGGGTAGAGTAGAGGCTCGCCACCGGTTATAACTATTGATTGCGCTGCGCACGCTACTGCACGCTCCACAATCTCTTCGATGGCAGTTGGAGGGTACATCCTCGGGTTCCAGGTATACTTGGCATCGCACCATGCACAACCTACATCGCAACCTCCAAGGCGTATAAAATAGGCGGGCTTTCCTGTGTGAAAGCCGTCGCCTTGAATGGTGTAGAAGTCCTCTACAAGGGGCAACTTGCGTCCGCCCTCCAAAACCTCTTCGTTACTCATTTGCTAAAACGTAAATATCTTTAAGGTTGCGACCAATCTGGTCGTAATCAAGACCATAACCTACAATAAACTCATTGCCGATCTCCATTGCACGATACTTGATTGGAAGATCATAGAGGTACTTCTCGGGCTTGAAGAACAGGGTGCAAATCTCAACCGAGTTGGGGTTGAACGAACGGATGTAGTCCAACATATGGTTGATGCTGTGACCTGTCTCGACAATATCTTCGACAATGATAATGTCGCGACCTTCGATATCGAAGTCGATGCCGAGTTTTTGTGTGATTGTACCCGTAGATTGAGTTCCTGCATAAGAGGATATCTGAACGAATGTAACTTCGTTGTCGAAGTTGGTCTTGCGTACAAGATCCGCAAGGAACATGTATGCTCCGTTGAGTACTCCAACAAAGATAGGAGGCTTTTTAGTTGATGCATAGTCTGCATTAAGACGCTCGGCCACTTTAGCTACAGCTTTGTCGATCTCCTCGGCAGGAATCATAACCTCGAAGGTTTTGTCGTAAAGGGTAACTCTCTGTTTCATGTGTTTCGAGTTGTTTTATTTAGGTGCAAAGATAACGATTCTATTCTAAATTTCGGTATCTTCCTATGCTATTTTTTCTATTTGTCTGTAAATATCCTTAAGCCTGTCTGCCATAAAGTATTGGAATACTAAGCGCGAAATGATGTAGACAAGAAATGCGAACCACAGGGCATCGTTGCCAACACCGATATATCGCAGGGTGTAGAATGTTGCAAAGAAGAGAATTGTAGCCAATACCATCGAGTTGCGCATCGCACGTGTAAGAGTTGCCCCTGCATATACGCCATCAAGCATAAATGGCAAGGCTGCAAATATTGGTATAATAACAATCCATCCGAGATACCTTCTTGCAACTGCTAATACCGTCGCTAACTCCTGTTCTGCACCATTGCCGAGGAAGAATGTGAATAGCCACTCCCAGCCTGCGAGGTATAGCGAGATAGCAATAATGGCAGTTGCGAATGTCCACACTACGCAATATTTCAAACATCTCTTCAGCGAGAAACGGTCCTTCGCTCCGATAAAACGTCCCGTCATTGCTTCGGCTGCGTATGCAAATCCGTCGTTCATATACGAGAAGAGCATCAGCAACTGCATCAGGGTCGAATTTACAGCCAATACTGCATCGTCGCAAGAACCTCCGTCGCCCATTTTTGCCGATGCAGCAGCAAAGAATGTATAGACTCCGACATTGCAGAATGTTCTCACGATAATATCTCCATTTACTTGGAAGAATCGCTTCATTGATGCAAAGTTCAGAGCCTCGCGCAGGTCGATTTTTCGCATTGTTTTGCGGAAGCAGGTGGCAACCAAGATAATTGCCAGCACAAGTCCTATCCACTGCGATACAACCGAGGCGTAGGCAATACCTACAATTCCCAAATCAAACGAGAATACAAACCACCAACCAAATATTACGTGAAGTGTATTTACGAGAATTGATATCGCCATCGGGATTACACCATTCTGCATACCTACAAACCATCCGTATAGACCAAATAACAATATTCCTGCGGGAACAGCCCAAATGCGGGCATAGAAGTAGGCAGCCACGACCTCATCTCCGCCCATAAGCCAAAGCGATAACGCTCCCAGCGGCTTCTGGAAGATTAGTACGATTGCACTCAATGCCAATGAGATAACGACTGCTCGCGCCAACATTGCCGTAGTCTCGTGAAAATTGCCTGCTCCGTATGCTTGGGCTGTAAGACCACTCGTACCCATACGAATAAATGAACAATTCCAATATATGAAATTGAAGATATATACTCCGAGATTGAGTGCTCCAATAGCCGCTGCTGTACCACTGTCCCTACCAACAATTGCAGCCGAAACCAAACCCATCAGTGGTACGGTAATATTCGATATAATATTAGGTATAGCTATGCGGAATATCTCTTTGTTCATTCTTGCAAGTTATTTTTGTGGTACGATCTCAACCTTCAGTGCACACCTCTTACGAGCATTGATGCTCACTCTGAAGCCTACGCGACAAGTTCCCTTGTTGGCGACATCGTACGAGGTGTTAGGGTTGTTGCTCATAATATAAGCCTCTCCGGATTTTGGCGATATCAGGCGCACCAACACCTCTTTGCCCTCCTTCTTTAGGCTTATAGTGTGTTTATCTACAATCTCGGCTTTAGCTGAGGTCACCATATTCCAACGAACAGAACAGTCAGCGCCTTCCGCTACCAATTCGTCGATGCAAGTAACCTTGTCATCCTTGTCGATGTATATGGTACGATAGGCATTCTGCAGATCGGTGAATAGCGATGAAAGGTTGAATTTGGCTCCGTGTCTATTCTTTGTGTTGTATACTTTATCCATCGTAGCAAAGCCTTTCACTTGATGCAAAGACTCGTTTACAGTGATGGTGTTGTGAGAGTGGTTGTTGAGTCTGTAAACCGTCCAACGATCCGAATTTTGCCCTCTCTTCCAGATGTTGAGCCCTTTCGACTCGAGCGAATGGTAATTTTGAGAACCGAGATCACTTGCCCATTGCACACCTCCCCATTCGTAGATAAACGATCCGGAGTCCATGTGCGCGTGATTTCCTGATGGCGAGCCACCTTTTGCCCCCAAGTACGAGTCGTTTATGTTGTCAAAGCCGCTGCGATAGAGGAAGAGCGGTTGCTCCCCTTGTCCATACCAGAATTTCTCCTTTATCGGCTCTACCTCGTTTAACTTACAACGTGCTGCAAATAGCATTGCAATTGGTGCTTGACGATTTATTCCTCGTATGCGCTCCTCGTTGATGATGGTCTGCTTGTCCTGCCACAATAGCGACATATCTCCCGTTTCGAGAGCAAACCAGTAGAGTAGTGGGTTAATCATATTGCGCGGATTGCCACAATCGGCAAAGTTGTAGGTCTGTCGGGTTGGAGTCATCATAAAGTTCATAAACTTTGCCGACTCCAAAAAGCCGGGAGCTTTCTCCAATGCGAAACTGTTTCCAAGAGCAGCGCGCAGTGATTCGATAAGCATTACCTCATACCAGGTGCCATACTCCCAATAGCCGAAACCTTCGGGATAGACTCCACTTGGACCGTAACACGCCTGCGCCTTAGGATTGCTTTTGATCGAGCGTTCGATGTGGGCTTTTGCCTCTTCGGGTATTCGTTCAAATACCGCCAAAGCTCCCATAATCATACCTCCATTGCAGACCTGATTCCAATTGTTGTTGGTTCTGTACCACCACATCTTTGTATTTGCTGCGCGCAATCCCTTCTCGATAATGGCGTCCTCAATAGTCTTGCGACTCTCTGCCGATAACCAACTGTAGAGCCAATCGTATCCGATAGCGAGTGCTGTGGTCATCTCGGCTACATCGAGGAAATGCGATGGATTCCAATCGGTGAAGCTTGCTGCCGCAAGCATCTCTTTCTCTGCGCGACGAGCATACACCTCGTCACCCTCCATCAAGTACATATACGAGCAGTAACAAACCCTCTCCAATACCAATCGAGCAACGCCAAGCAACCTCCTTCCGGTCTTTTTTCGTTGGCAAGGTTGAGCCTCGATGTGTCTGTTTGCACGCTCCTCTATAGCCAAATTGATTGTGAAGAGAGATTTGTCTTTGATAATCTTTTTGCGTAGAGTGTCAATGTCGCCCTCTTTGATTATCAGGCGTGGATGATCTGCTAATTTCGAGTAATCGATAGGTGACTGTGCCGATACAAAAGTTGTTAGCAGCACTGCAAATATAGTTAATGCTCTCTTCATCTTTTTGTAGGAGTAAAAAATGACGAATGTTACTTCGTCAGTCTATTGTATATTTCGATACATACCCACGCATCGGTTGCTGCGTAAAGTTGCTGTTGCGGAGTAAACTGTTTTGCCTCCCAATTGCTAAGGCGCTGTGCTTTCGAAACCTTCTTGCCGAGGATAATGCCGGATATTTTGCGAAGACTTTTGTCCTCTATGCCATATTTTGCAACCTCGCTCTGCAAATCGACAAAGCCACGTGGGGTGAAGTGGCGGAGCTTGTTTAGTGCAACAATGTCGTTGTGTACATCGGCTCCAACCTTCATAATCTTTTCGTCGGAGAGGATTGCAAGAATTTCGCGAGAGAGTGCAATTTTGTTTAGGCGAATAAGGTAGCAACACTCAGATGTTGATAACTGCAGCAGTGCCACCTTGTTCGATACTCCCGCTTTGAACGAAGGACGAGTCTCGGTGTCAAATCCGATGATAGTCTGCTTTGATAGCTCTTTGCACGCTTTTGCGAGCGCATCAGCAGTCTCGACGACTACGATGCGCCCGTCAAAGTGTACAGCCTCCAACACGGCTACTTCATCATTGGATATCTTCGCAATAAATGCCATTGCCGAGTAGTTATCTCTTGTTAGATTGCTTTTGCATAGCCTCCTGCTGCTTCATAAGCTCCTCGTAGCGCTGCTGGAAACGCGACTTTTTACCCTTGGTGTTTTTTACGTTAGCCTCCATCTTCGCACGAATCTTGCTATCATTCAATGTGTAGCGAATGATGGTGGTGTGCAAAATTGTGATGAGGTTCGAGAGCAGATAGTAGTAGCAAAGACCACTCGCATAATCGTTGAACCAGAATAACATCATCGCAGGCATCATATATACGGTCATAAACTTCATACCTGCCATTTGTGGCTGGCTCGCACCCTGCTGCTGGTAATTGATGTACGAATAGATAAACATTACGATAGTCATCAGCAAGCAGAACAACGAAATGTGATCGCCGTAGAATGGAATGTTGAATGGCAAATCGAGTATGCTGTCGTACGAAGAGAGGTCATCGCTCCAAAGGAAAGATTTGCCACGCAACTCGATACTTGCAGGGAAGAAACGGAACATTGCGATAAGGATCGGCATCTGGATTAACATCGGCAAACATCCACCCATAGGGCTGATGCCTGCTTTGTTGTAGAGAGCCATCATCTCCTGCTGTTTCTTCATTGCATCCTCCTGGCGAGGATATTTTGCATTCAGAGCATCAATCTCAGGCTTGATAACGCGCATCTTCGCAGTCGAAAGGTAGCTCTTGTATGTGAGTGGGAAGATGAGCAACTTGACAAGCAGCGTGAGGATCAAAATAATAAGACCGAACGATGCAATGTATTTCTGCAAGAAATCGAATACCGGAATAACCACCCAACGGCTGATATAGGTAGAGAATACCCAACCGAGCGGGATGATGCGCTCCATCTCGAGCGACTTACCCTCATTATCGGTCAATTTCTTCAATACCGAGAACTTGTTAGGTCCGAGGTAGAACGAGAAATCGTACTTTTCGGTTGATGGAGTATACTCGACTGAGGTTGATAGCTCGAAATCCTTGATGTAGCCGGAGTGCTGCTCGGCTGTATCAAAACCTATCTTTGGCTGGCGCAGATTTGCTGAACGGCAGATGAAAGCCGACGAGAAGAACTGCTGTTTGAAAGATACCCAATCTACCGAAGCCGACAGATCATCCTCCTTCGAAGAGTCGGAGATACCCAAATCCTCTACATCGCCTTCGCCAGGGTGGTGGTAGACGATAGTTGTATAAGTGTTCTCGTTTTTGAAACTGCGCTCATTCTGATATGAGCGGTTGCTCCAATCGATTGAGATGCTCTTCTGGTTAGCCATTACAGGAGCTATGTTGTTGAGCTTAACCTCGAAATCGACCAAGTAAGCACGCTCGGGGCTCTCGTTGTTGTAGACCGTGTAGATATGGTCGATGGAACCATCTCCGACGGGCAGACGCATTGTAACTATGCTCTTATCCTCGAGAGTCTCAATTGGTAAAACCTCGAAATTGTGATCTATTGTCGAAACCTCGATTGTGCGCAAGTCACTCTTTAGGTAGTACGACATATTGAAACGTGCGCTCTCGGGATCGAATAGGTGAACTAACTCGTTGCGCTCCTCCTTTGGCGCATACTTTGTGTACTCCTTGAGTGTTACATCCACGATTTGAGCACCGAGTGTCGAGAAACGAATCTGCATCACATCATTCTCCACAACGATCTGCTCGACCTTCTCAGCCTCCTTAACCAACTTTGAATTATTATTGTGCTCAACTTTTTTCTCTGGAGTATTGTTCTCGGTTACCTGTTCTTGCTGTATGTTTATAGACTGCGATGCCTGCTCGGCAAGTTGCTCAATCTGGGCAGCCATCTGTGCTTCTTGCTGCTTGCCGGCCTGGTAGTTTGCGTAGAACATATAAGCTACGAACACCAAGGTCATAAGGATAAAGCCTATAATTGTACTCTTGTTCTCTTTCATCTTTTTGTGAATTACTCTGTTATCTCTCTTATCTGGTTATTACTCTTGTGAATCGATCAACTTGATACGCTCGATAGCATCGGTCATATCTTGCTTAGCGCGTGCAATCTTCTCCTCGACATTTGCTATGAGAGCCTCTACGCCCTTAGACTTCGAGAAGAAGCCGATGTTGTTTTCCAAGGTTTGGATCTCCTGTTCAAGCTGCTTTACGCGGTTGTACAGCTTCTCGCGCTCGGAGCGAAGACGCTTGTCGCCACTATTCCGCATCGAATTTACGCGATCCTTGAATCGGGTCATCTGCTGTTCGCGATCTGCACCACGAACTGTAGCGAAGAGCTTGTCAAGAGCCGCCTTGTACTGCTTCTGCAGCTCCTCCTTGTTGCGAATAGGCACATAACCTATCTCACTCCAACGACGCTGAAACTCCTTGATCTCGTCAAACGATTTTACTGTAGTCTGCTGCATCTCCTCCAACAGAGCCTGTTTTGCAACGAGGTTTGCCGAATATTCGTTGTCGATAGAGGAGAAGTGCTTAGATTTGTTCTCGAAGAACTTGTCGCAAGCGGCACGAAATCTCTTCCATACTGCATCTGCGTATTTGCGAGATACAGCACCAGATTTTTTCCACTCTGCCTGCAAAGCGAGCAACTCCTCGGTGGCTTTTGCCCAATCCTCGCGTTCGGCAATCGCCTCGGCACGCTCACAAAGAGCGGTCTTAACTTCGAGGTTCTTTGCCATATCATCCTTTGCCTCGGCATAGAAGGCGTGTTTTACCTCGAAGAACTTGTCGCAGGCGGCACGGAAACGGTCATATATCTTGTTGTTGTCCTTCTTTGGAGCAAAACCAATGGTGCGCCACTCCGCCTGGATAGCCTGCAAACGCTCGCTCGCCTTGTTCCACGCCTTGTGCGATGTGGGGGCGTTGGCAATAAACTGCTCGACCTCGTCACACAATGCGCTCTTGCGCTCAAGGTTCTGGATTTGTGCTGCCTTGATGCCTTCGAAATGCTCCTGATGACGACGGTTGATGATGGTTGATGCGTTCTTAAATCGTGTCCACAGCGGCTCTTTGTGCTCCAACGCAACAGGTCCGACCTCGCGCCACTCCTCGTGTAATTTCTGCAACTTGTGGAATGCTTCGACAATAGCTGTCATCTCGGTTAAAGCCTCTGCCTGCTCGCACAGAGCGGTTTTAGCCTCGAGATTGCGTTTCCAATCGAGATCGCGCAACTCCTTGTTAATCTTTACGTAGTCGTAGAAGTTCTCGACGTGAAGATTGTATGTCTCGTAGAGGTCGTTTACGCGGGCCTGAGCCACTTGACCTATGCTTCGCCAACGAGCTTGCAATTCGTGAAACTTGGCGAAGGTGGTGTTAAGTGCCTCTTCCGAATCGACGAGTTGTTTTAACTCTTCAATTATGGCGAGCTTTGCAGCGTAGTTTTCCTCCTTCTCCTTTTCCGATATTGCTGTAGCTTCATCTCGCTTTGAACGGTAGATGTTGTACAACTCCTTGAAGCGCACCTCTGCGTCATCGGTCTGCGGTTTATATTCAGCATCTGCGCCATTCTCCTCGAAGAAGGCCTTGCGACGAGCCTCCATATCTGCGCGATGCAACTTATAGAATACCACCTTCAACGCCTCGACCTCATTGCGCAGGTCGGCAGATGGCTCCTCCGTAACCTTCTCGGCGAGCAGAGCAAGTACGCCCTCCTTGTCAAGTCGGGAGATGCTGCTCTCGGCCTCATCTTTGACGATTTCAACCTCACTTGCTTCGGTTGCCTCGTTGCTCTCCTTCTGTGCAATTTCCGTCTGAATAATCTGCTCCTCTACGGGAACTTCAATAGTAGTCTTGGTAGCCATAATATGCTTCTGATTAGTTTTACACTTTATACCTTTAATGGTATAACCCGACAAAGATACGAATTAAAACGGAAAACAAAAAGCGGAAAGAGAAAAACTTGTGAAATTTTTAGACATAAAATATTTATCTTTGCAACATGAAATTCAAAAAACGAGATTTTCAGGAGGATAAAGTTTCGATATGGCTGGCGTTAGTGCCTATGGCTGTGTTGGTTGCAATGTTGGCACTCGTTATCAAGGCATTTGGCGCAGACGCTATCGAGGGTGGCAGTCAGGTTGCTCTGCTGGTGGCTTCGTCTATTGCTGCATTGATAGCCGTAACCATTTGTCATTGCCCCTGGAGCAGGCTGGAGACGGCAATTGTGGAAAATATCAGAACATCGGCTTCGGCAATTATTATACTGCTCCTTATAGGCGCAATCGCAGGATCGTGGATGCTGAGCGGCGTGGTACCGACACTTATGTACTACGGTCTGCAAATTATCCACCCGAAGGTTTTCCTTGCTGTAGCCTGCTTGATATGCGCAGTGGTTGCGATATTGACAGGTAGTTCGTGGACTACAATTGCAACAATCGGTGTGGCTCTTATGGGTGTAGGCGAAGCCCAAGGATTCTCTGAAGGGTGGATTGCCGGTGCAATTATCTCAGGTGCCTATTTTGGCGATAAGGTGTCAGCTCTCTCCGATACCACAGTTCTTGCATCTTCTACCGTGCGTGTGCCTCTGTTCGAGCATATTAAATATATGAGTATTACAACGGTGCCGTCGCTTATTATTGCGCTGGTTATTTTCGCAATAGTCAGCTTAACTCACACTGCAGATAACGCTTCACATATAGTTGAACTGTCGGAAGTTATCCAGGGACGGTTTAATATATCGGTGTGGCTGTTGTTGGTGCCGGTTGTGACGCTGATTCTTATAGCAAAGCGTCTACCGGCATTAGTTACACTTTTCTTGTCGGTGGTATTTGCGTGTGTTGCTATGGTAGTTGCGCAGCCAGATATCGTTCGCGAAATAGGTGGAGATGGCGACTTCTCCACATTCAGAGCGATAATGAACGTATGTTCGACATCGACATCCATTGAGACGGGCAATAGTACGATAAATGACCTTGTCGCAACCTCAGGAATGCAGGGTATGCTCAATACAATTTGGCTTATTCTGTGTGCTATGTGCTTCGGAGGTGTTATGTCAGGTAGCGGTATGTTATCGTCTATAACTCAGTTGTTTGCAAAATTCGTTCATCGCACTGCAAGCATAGTAGCATCGACTCTCGCGACGGGAATATTTGCTAATCTACTGACCGCAGACCAATACATATCTATAATAATTACAGGCAATACTTTTCGCAAACTATATAAAGAACGCGGATTGGAAGCAAGGTTGTTGAGTCGCTCTGTCGAAGATGCGGCAACAGTTACCTCGGTGCTTATTCCTTGGAACTCTTGCGGTATGACACAATCTACAGTCCTCGGTGTTGCCACTTTAACCTATCTCCCGTATTGTCTTTTCAATCTTATAAGCCCTTTTACGTCGCTGTTTGTAGCTATTATTGGATATAAGATTGTACGTAAAATAGAGCCTACAGAGGCTAAATAATGCTCCTTTTGGCTTGGTTGTTGTTTTGTTTGGTTGTGTACAAACTAATACAACAAAACTATGAAAAAGGT
>JAZNHC010000126.1:0-22922 GCA_045576755.1 Alistipes sp. | reverse complement strand
GCAGCGTTTGAAGGAGGCTGCCGAGAAGGCAAAGATTGAGCTTTCGGCTTCGCAGTCAACAGAGATTAACTTGCCTTACATTATGCCTATCAACGGCATCCCACAGCACCTTGTGATGACTCTTACTCGTGCTAAGTTCGAGCAGTTGTGCGACCACCTTGTACAGAAGACAATCGAACCATGTCGCAACGCTTTGCGCGATGCAGGTTTGTCGGCTTCGCAGATCGATGAGGTTATCTTGGTTGGTGGTTCGACCCGTATCCCTGCAATTCAGAAGGTTGTCGAGGATTTCTTCGGCAAGACTCCAAATAAGGGCGTAAATCCAGACGAGGTTGTTGCTGTAGGTGCTTCGATTCAGGGTGGTGTCCTCACAGGCGAGGTTAAGGATGTTTTGCTTTTGGATGTTACTCCGCTTTCGCTCGGTATCGAGACTTTGGGTGGTGTGATGACCAAGCTGATCGAGGCCAATACAACTATCCCTACACGCAAGAGCGAGGTGTTCTCGACTGCTGCCGACAATCAGCCTTCGGTTGAGATCAATGTTTGCCAAGGCGAGCGTCCTTTGGCACGCGACAACAAGAGCATTGGTCGCTTCCACTTGGACGGTATTCCTGCAGCTCCACGTGGTGTACCACAGATCGAGGTTACATTCGATATCGACGCAAACGGTATCTTGAATGTTTCGGCAAAGGATAAGGGCACAGGCAAGGAGCAGAAGATCCGTATCGAGGCCTCGAGCGGCTTGACCGAGCAGGAGATTCAGCGTATGCGTGACGAGGCTAAGGCTAACGAGGAGAAGGATAAGTTGGAGAAGGAGCGTATCGAGAAGATCAACGCTGCGGATTCTAATATCTTTGCCACCGAGAAGCAGTTGAAGGAGTATGGCGACAAGATTCCTGCAGACAAGAAGGCTGCTATCGAGGGTGTCCTCGCGAAGTTGAAGGAGGCTCACAAGAATCAGGACTTGGCTGCTATCGATTCGGCTATTGCCGAGTTGAACCAGGCTTGGCAGGCTGCATCGCAGGATATCTATCAGGCGCAGCAGGCTCAGGGCGCACAGGCAAACCCTAACGCAGGCGCGCAGGGCAACCCTAACGCAGGCGCGCAGGGTGGTCAGCAGGCACAGCCTGAGGATGTAGAGTTCGAGGAGGTTAAGTAAAAAGTTAAACTCGATAGAATGAGAGAGGTGGAAACGTTTGCTTTCCACCTCTTGTTTTTACCATCTTCCGTGTATTCTAATCGATTTGTAGACAGCTTCGTGACAGTTGGCCCGAGGGTTTAGACGGAAGAAATTCGGATTTTTGCGCGATGGATGAACTCGGTTAGAGAGGAATATAAAGATTAGGTCATCGGCTGGATCTACCCAAACCATCGTGCCGGTAAATCCCGAGTGCCCGAAGCTTACCTCTGAGGCCGAAGGAGCGTAGTAGTAGGAGCGGTTCACAAATATTGCTCGATCCTTGAAACGCCGACGATCAAAGCCTATGGCGCGATGATTCATCGTTTCGGGATATTGACACGTTGTCCACTCACGGATGGTTTTGCTGTCGAAGTATCGTTTGTTGTTGTAGATACCTCCGTTTAACAACATCTGCAATATTGGGGCAAGGCTCTCTGCGCTTGCGAAGAGTCCGGCATTGCCCGACACTCCTCCTAATGAGGCTGCCGCTTCGTCGTGAACAAATCCATGGATTAGGCTATTGCGGTATCTCTTGTCGCGTTCGGTGGGGATTATCCTGTTGCGAGGATAGTTGAGTAACGGATTGTATGTTACATCTTTTGCTCCCAAGGGACGATAGAACTCTTCGTGCAGAAAATCCTCGTATTTGCGTCCCGTTATTCGCTCAATAAGAGTGGGGTAGATGTGAAACGACAGACATGTGTAGCACTCTTTTTTTGCTCCAAGCGGTTTGTCGATTATCTGTTGAAACATCCTTGCGTGCGTATCTTTGCATACGAACAAACTGTCGGCAAATTGGTACGGAAACTCCTTGCTCCTATGGTTGCTGAACATATCGCTACGCATCTTTCGCTTCTCGTCGAGAAATAACTTTGAGAGTCCGATATTGCGCAGACCACTCTGGTGGGCGAGAAATTCGCGCAAAGTGCAGTTCTCTTTGTCGGTGCCGCGAAACTCCTCGAACCACTTCGAAAATGGCTCGTCAAGCGATATCAAATCTTGCTCGACGAGGCGCATTAAGCAGAGTGTTGCCGCCATAACCTTTGTGCAGGATGCAATGTCGTAGAGGTGGTCGTTCTCGACCTTCTGCTTGCATTCGTAGGTGTGGTGGCCATAGCTTTTGTGAAAAACAATCTTGCCATGGCGGGCGACCAATATCTGGCAACCCGGAAAACAGCGGTTTGCGATGGCGTTATCCACAATCGAATCAATGGTGTGATTGAGGTACTTGCCATCCATTCCGACGCTCTCGGGCGTGGCATACGACAAAGGCTTGTGGGTGAACGCTGAGACACTCAGTGTGGTTGCTATAGCGATACATAAAGAAAGTATGTATTTCATATCAAACTGCTTGTTGGGACTATATGCTACGCAAAATTAGTGTGAATTAATTGTTTTTGCAAGGCGCGAATGCGACGTGTAGGTAAAATATTGCTAAAATATGGCGCACGGGTTGTTATTTGAAAAATTTTTATTATCTTTGCACGATTTATCGTATGTGCGCGAGCGTTGTGTGCGTGCGAGAGACGAAACAAAACTAAATTACAACAATATTAACTAATAAAATTTTTAACTCAAATGCAAAGCAAAGGAGTAATCACATGGGTGGCCATCCTTTTAGGTTTGGCTTGTCTCTATCAGCTTTCGTTTACTTGGAAAACAAGTAGCGTAGAGAAGGCTGCAGTAGAGTATGCAAAGTCGTTCCCTGCTGATGAGCAGGCTTCGATGGAACAGTATTACCTCGATTCTATCGAGAACAAAACAGTCTACAACGTGGGTTTGACTTCGTTCACCTACAAGCAGTGCAAGGAGAAGGAGATCAATCTCGGTCTCGACTTGAAGGGCGGTATGAACGTTATGCTCGAGATTCAGGTAGAGGACGTTGTTAAGTCGCTCGCAGGCGAGAGTCAGAACGACCCTGCATTCGTTGCTGCTATCGCCGAGGCTAACGAGGCTCTTCGTCAGGGTACAGGTGGTTACATCGAGACTTTGGCAGAGGCTTATGCTAAGGCTTCGAACGGTCAGCCTCTTGCAGAGCTTTTCATCAGCCCTGACCGCAAGGATATCAAGTCGGGTATGACTGATGCAGAGGTTGTTAAGGTGTTGAAGGAGGAGACTGATGCTGCTATCTCGGCATCGTTCAACATTATCAGCAGCCGTATCGACCACTTTGGTGTTGTTCAGCCAAACATTCAGCGTCTTCCAAACTCAAACCGTATCTTGGTAGAGTTGCCAGGTGTTAAGGAGCCAGAGCGTGTTCGTAAACTCTTGCAGGGTACTGCGTCGTTGGAGTTCTGGACTACATACAATGGTCAGGAGCTGCTTCCAGCATTGCAGCGCGCTGATGCAGTTGTTAAGGCATACGTATCTGCAAACAAAGAGACAGCAGAAGAGACTGTTGCCGAGGAGAATGATGCTGACGCTCCTGCTTTGGCTGCCAAGATCGCTCAGGATCAGAAGGTCGAGGAGAGCACAACAAATAACTTCTCGCGTGAGCGCAATCCGTTGCTCGCACTTTTGAATCCTGCATATGCAGGTGGTGCAGTAATCGGCGCTGCTACAGCTGCAGATACTGTTGCTATCAACAAGTATTTGGCTTTGCCTGAGGTTCGCGACTGCTTCCCAAGCGACGTTCGCTTCAAGTGGGGTATCAAGGGTGATAAGTTGGCTAACGGTCAGTTCTTCCTCTATACTATCAAGGTTGAGCGCGTAGACGGTAAGGCTCCACTTGATGGCTCGGTCATCTCGGATGCTCGTGCCGCATACGCACAGACAGGTGCTAATGCTGAGGTTTCGATGGCTATGAACTCTAACGGTATCACCGAGTGGGCACAGCTCACCGGCGAGAATGTAGGCAAGTGCATTGCAATCGTTCTTGATGGTTATGTATACTCGGCTCCTGTAGTTCGCGGTAAGATTGAGGGTGGAAACTCTTCGATTTCGGGTGACTTCACAATTCAGGAGGCTCAGGACTTGGCAAATGTATTGAAGTCGGGTAAGGTGCCTGCACCTGCTCGTATCATCCAGGATACAGTGGTTGGTCCATCGCTCGGTCAGGAGTCTATCAACGCTGGTATGTTGTCGTTCGTTTTGGCGTTCATTCTCGTTCTCCTCTACATGGGCTTGTTCTACCGTACAGCAGGTTGGTTGGCTGACTTAGCGTTGATTTTTAACGTGTTCCTTTTGATGGGATGCCTTGTTTCTTTCGGTGCAGTATTGACCTTGCCAGGTATTGCCGGTATCGTTTTGACAATGGGTATGGCAGTGGATGCCAACGTAATTATCTACGAGCGTATCAAGGAGGAGTTGCGTGCTGGTAAGGGTATTCACGCTGCTATTAAGGATGGTTTCTCGAATGCATATTCTGCAATTATTGACGGTAACCTTACTACGATCATCACAGGTATCGTTCTCTTTATCTTCGGTAATGGTCCAGTACAGGGATTTGCAACCACACTCGTTGTAGGTATTCTTACTTCGATGTTCTGCTCGATCTTCATCACTCGTATCCTGATCGAGGCTGTTGTAGCGAAGTGGGGTAAGTGCTCGTTCTCGTACAAGTGGTCGGAGAACCTTCTTTCGAACTTCCATTTCGATTTTATCGGCAAGCGTAAGTGGGCTTACATCGCTTCGGGTATTGTAATCTTGGCAGGTGTAGCATCGCTCGTATTCCACGGTTTGAACTATGGAGTTGAGTTTACAGGTGGTCGTACATTTGTAGTTCGTTTCGATCAGAATGTGTCGGCTGAGCAGGTTCGTCAGGCTTTGGAAAACTCGTTTGCAGATGGTGACGCAGCTAATACTTCGTTGGAGGTTAAGCAGTACGGTGCAGAGAATCAGATGCGTATTGTAACTCAGTACAAGTACGATGACACATCGGAGGCTACTACCGAGGAGGTAGAGACTATCCTCTACAACGCGTTGAAGCCTCTCTATGGTTACGACATTACACTTGACGGTTTCCGTGAGACACAAGACGATCAGAATGGTATAGTATCGGCAGATAAGGTCGGTCCTGCTATTGCAAAGGATATGACAATGGGCGCTGTATTCTCGGTACTCTTCGCGCTTATCGCAATCGGTTTGTATATCGCATTCCGTTTCCGTAAGTGGCAGTGGGCTATGGGTGCAACTCTTGCTATCGTACACGATGCTTTTATGATTATTGCAATGTTCTCGATCTTCTACTCGGTTATGCCGTTTAACCTCGAGATCAACCAGGCATTCATTGCAGCGATCTTGACAATCATTGGTTATTCGATCAACGATACAGTGGTTATCTTTGACCGTATTCGTGAGTACTTGTCACTCTATCCAAAGCGCGAGATCGTATCGACTTTGAATGGTGCGCTCTGCTCAACTTTGATGCGTACATTGAATACATCGGGTAGTACACTTGTTACATTGCTTGCGATCTTTATCTTCGGAGGTGAAAGCATCCGTGGTTTCGTATTCGCATTGCTTATCGGTGTTGTTGTAGGTACATACTCTTCGTTGTTCATTGCAACTCCACTCGCATACGATATGCAGAAGAAGCAGTTGAATAAGTAATCGCTTAAGATAAGATATTTCGATAGCCGATGCATCAAACGATGCATCGGCTTTTTCTTTGCAGTGTGCCCCAAGGTTAAGAAATGGTTAAATTAACATTAAAGAATCGTTAAATATCCATCTTTTCTTGCTTACCTATATATTATTATATCTCTTTTTTGTCTATATTTGTAGTGTGATAAGTCGAAAGAGCATACTTGTTTTGGTTGCGACCCTCTCGGTTATTTTCTGTGGGGAGCACTTTTCTTATGATGTGGCAACAGCAGCTGCGACGTCGAATACATGCTCTACCGAGATGACTATTGCAGGTGCAGATACTCCGAACTCGAGCTCTCTGATGTCGGGACAAGAGTCATCTCGCTCCATCAATAACAACCGTCGCCACATTCAGCGTAATAACAATAAACGGGTGGAGGAATACCAATCTGCTCAACGCGAGGATGTGGGGGTTACAGAGTTTGCAAATTCTCATTTTACAATAAAATCAAATCTAATTGGCGGAGTGGTGGCTGATCGAGCCTTCTATTCACTCTGCTGTCTGCGTATTTGAACATTTTGCAATTTTCCTTATCAAGAAACGAGGTTGCCTTTTACTATAGTGCAATCTGCCGTATAGTATGAAAATTGTAAAAAATAGTTCAAAATAATGGAATATATTGTATTGCTCATTGCGCTTGTCGCAATTATTTGGAGCGCAGATACTTTGGTAGCAGGAGCTGTTGATGTTGCTCGTCGCTATCACGTGTCAGATTTTGTCATAGGTGCCGTTATTGTCGGCATTGGAACATCTTGTCCCGAACTCTTTGTTAGTTCGCTCGGAGCCTTTCAAGGACAGGTCGATGTTGCTATAGGCAATATTGTAGGCTCAAATATCTTCAACGTCTTCTTTATCCTCGGTCTTACGGCGCTTATTATGCCTGTTGAAGCACCGCGTGAAAATCGTCGTTTCGAACTGCCATTCTGCATTGGAGTTTCGGTGGTGCTGACGCTGCTTGCTTTCAATTTCTTTGACGGATCTACCGCTTTGATTGGCCGCATTGATGGCTTGGTGCTATTGGCTCTTTTTGTGTCATTCATGTATGTCTCATTTCGTCGAGATCGTAGCAAAGGTGGAGCTTCCACAATGGAAAATATCGTTGAAACGACAAAACCTAATATGTGGATGGCTGTTGCTAAGATCGTAGGAGGCTTGACGATTTTGGTAACAAGTTGCCACTTCTTTGTCGAATCGGCAATTTCGATTGCAAAAGCGTGGGGTGTAAGCGAGGCCTTTATCTCGATTACTCTTATTGCATGCGGCACTTCTTTGCCTGAGCTGGCTGCGTCTATTGCAGCTGCATTGAAACGAAATACCCAACTCGCACTTGGCAATATTATTGGTTCAAATATCTTCAATATCACCTTTATACTTGGCGTTTGTTCGCAGATCAATCCACTTACCGGAGGTGGCATCACACTTGTAGATTATGTGGTGATGATTGTGGCAGCCATTATGCCACTGATCCTTATCTGTAAGGGACGACTATCTCGTGTAGCAGGTGCGGTGATGTTTGCGATGTTTGTGGCATACAATGCATACTTGATTTATAATCTATAACTTAAGATTAAATTTTATGATTCTACAACTCTTAACTCTACTCGGAGCTCTCGGAATGTTCCTCTATGGAATGAACTTGATGAGTTCCGGATTGCAAAAGACCGCGGGAGGTCGTATGCGCTCATTCCTCGGTTCGCTGACTTCTAATCGCTTTAAGGGTGTACTGACGGGTCTTGGCATTACCTCGGTAGTCCAGTCGTCGAGTGCTACGACAGTTATGGTCGTAGGCTTCGTAAATGCTGGTCTGTTGGCTTTGGAACAGGCTATTGGTGTGATTATGGGTGCCAATATCGGTACTACGGTTACGGCTTGGTTCATTTCGCTGCTTGGCTTTAAGGCCGATATTTCGATCTTCGCAGTGCCGTTGATGGCGGTTGGCTTTCTATTAAGCATCTCGAAAATCGAAAAACGTCGCAATATCAGCGAGTTCATTATCGGATTCTCGTTGTTGTTCCTTGGTCTTTCGCTAATGAAAAACTCGGTACCTGACTTGCAGCAGACTCCGGAGGTCCTTTCATTTATCAAAACATGGTCTGGCTTTGGCTTTGGTTCGGTGCTTATTTTCTTGCTCTTTGGAACTATTCTGACTCTTGTTCTGCAGTCATCGAGTGCAACAATGGCACTTACGCTGATTATGCTCAACCTCGGTTGGTTGCCATTCGATATGGCGGCAGCTATGGTGCTGGGTGAAAATATCGGAACCACAATAACTGCCAATATTGCCGCAGCAGTGGCAAACGCTAATGCTCGTCGCGCAGCACTTGCTCATACACTTTTTAATCTCTTTGGCGTTGTTTGGGCTTTGATTCTCTTCAAGCCTTTCACTTCGCTCATCGGAATTATTATCGAGTCTATGGGCTATCCTAATCCTATGCATATAGTATACGATACCGCTAAGTCGCTCGAGGGCGATGCCTCAATCTCGACATTGTATGGTCTTTCGATGTTGCATACATTGTTCAACACATTCAATACCTGTATATTGATATGGTTTGTACCACAAATAGCTAAGATTGTAACCTTGGCCATCAAGTCGAAGAATGACAAAGATGAGGATGTTGTGCATCTCAAATTTATCGATGCCGGACCTATGGGAACAGCCGAGTTGGCGATAGAGCAGGCCAAGAACGAGACGATTCATTTCGGAAATATTCTTCGCAATGAACTTGGCTATATAAAATCCGCAATTCACGCAACCACCGAGGCCGACTTCGAATTCTATCGAGGCAAACTCGTTAAGTATGAGGAGATTTCCGATAGAATAGAGTACGAGATAGCATCATTCCTAAACTCCCTTCCACAAGACTCTATAAGCGAAAAAACACGTGCGCAGTCGAAGGCTCTCTTCAAGATTATTGGCGAGATGGAGAGCCTTGGCGATTCGGGCGAGGCTGTTAGCCGTATTCTTTCGCGCCGTAACGAACACGGCAAACGCTTTACCGACAAAAATGTAGAGCAGATTGATAAGATGCTTCAACTTCTCGATAATACATACGCTATTATGATTGCAAACCTCGAGAAGGGCTTTGATGGTAAGGCAGATGTCGAACTTGCCGTGGAGGCCGAGATTGAACTCAATGATATGCGCAATCGCCTTCGTGAGGAGGAGGTTCGCAATATTGAGGAGGGCAAGGAGAGCTATACCTTATCGGTCTATTACATCGACCTTATCTCCGAAATCGAGCGAATGGGCGATTACATCATCAATATCTCCCAAGCCCTGTAAGACTGTTTTGAACGGTGAATTTTGCACCGTACTTCGATAAGCGAGTTCCTCACATACGATTAGTATGCTGCGCACTCGGCTCCTTGTTTGCCTTACAACCGCCTCCTTAAAACCGATTTGCCTTTGACTCAAGATCTCACCCTCCACAGAAAAACTCTGCGGAGGGTACTTTTATGGGCTGGGATTAAAATAATTTTACATTTTGCATCCTGCATTTTGAATTATTTCATAACTTTGCGTTATGAAAAGATTTGTTGAACTTTTGAAGGTTGGCTTGCAGAGATTGCGCAAGTATGTGTCGCCCGTTTTTTTGGCTTTGCTTGCTGTGGCGTTTACGCTATGGTATATCCTTAAACTCGATTATACCTATACCACCGACTTCAAGGTAGAGGTAAATATTGATGGTGAGCGCATAATGGTTCCGTGTGTGGTAGAGGGTAAGGGTTCGAACCTCTTTGGCTATGGATTTTACTCGTCACGACGTGTTAATATTCCTCTCTCCGACCTTAAGCATGAGGTTGTAAATGTACCTGTCCCTGGTCAGCAGGAGAACGACTCGCTTATAGTGATGGAGTCGAAATTACGAATCTCTCCCGTGGCTATGCAGGATGCTCTCTCGGTGCGTTTTAGCGATTTGAAGATAGTGTCGGTAGGACACTTCCCTGACCTCAATCCTCAAAAGAGATGATCAAGGTAGCTGTCTGCGGAGGTATCGGTAGCGGCAAAAGCACTGTCTGCCGAATGTTTGCCGAGCGTGGAGTTGCTCTCTATGATTCGGACTCGCGTGCCAAGGCTCTGATGAACGAGTCGGAGTTGTTACGCCTGGAGCTGATTGCCGAATTTGGCGAGGAGTGTTACGAAGGTGGTCTGCTCAATCGCCCTCTCCTTGCAGAGAAGGTTTTTGGCTCGGAGGAGAAGCTCGCACGACTCAATGCCATAGTTCACCCTGCTGTTAAGGAGGACTTTCTGCGTTGGGCAGAGAAGCAGGAGGGCGAGTACTGCATCTTGGAGAGTGCTATTCTATTTGAATCGGGCTTCGATAAATTGGTGGATAAGATTGTTGCAGTATTGGCTCCTGTATCGTTGCGAATAGAGCGCGCGATGCAGCGTGATGGCGCAACTCGCGAGCAGATCGAGGCGCGTATTAAGGCGCAAATGAGCGACGACGAGTTGGTTGCGAGAGCCGATTTTGCAATAGTGAATTTCAACTTGGACGATGTTGAGAAAGATGTCGCAGAGTTGAACTACCGCTT
Organism: Alistipes sp.; assembly: GCA_045576755.1. Lineage (GTDB taxonomy): Bacteria > Bacteroidota > Bacteroidia > Bacteroidales > Rikenellaceae > Alistipes. The sequence goes on along the minus strand of JAZNHC010000126.1, from coordinate 12,615 downwards.
CAAAGTGTACAACAATGAGCAAGCTCGATAACATATTGTGGCAGAGAGGTGTTATGGCTATCGTGAACGCCACGCCCGATTCCTTCTATGCCTCCTCGCGTACGCAGTCGCATAAGGCAGTTGTGGAGCGTGTCGAGCAGGCATTGTCGCAGGGCGCCGCGATCTTGGATATTGGAGGTTACTCCTCGCGCCCCGATGCTGATGATGTTTCGGTGGAGGAGGAGTGGACAAGGGTAGAGATGGCTCTCTTGGCAGCTCGCGAGGTGTCGGATGATGTGCCCATATCTATCGATACGTTTCGTTCGGAGGTTGTTCGTAGGGCTGTAGAGCGTTATGGCGATATTATAGTGAACGATATAACTGCAGGAGAGGGCGATGCCGAGATGCTTGCAACTGTTGCACGACTCGGATTGCCATATATAGCGATGCATATGCGCGGAACACCGCAGACGATGCAGCGACTGACGTGCTATGACGATGTGGTGTCGGATGTGAAGTCAGAGTTGCAAGAGCGTATAGTAGCTATGGACTCTGCAGGCGTTGAGCGCAAGCGAATAGCTCTCGATCCCGGATTTGGCTTTGCCAAAACGGTAGAGCAAAATTACGAACTACTGGCGGGGATGCGTAGCTTGATGTCGTTGGGGCAACCTTTGTTGGTGGGTGTGTCGCGCAAGTCTATGATTTACAAGCCGCTCGGCATAACGCCTGATAACGCTTTGGCAGCAACGCAAGCCATTCATTGGGAGGCGTTGCGACAGGGTGCGACACTGCTTCGTGTGCACGATGTAAAGGAGGCCGTTGATACTATAAAGTTGTACGAAAAAACTCAACAAAAATGATAAAGGTTAGCAATATACACAAGCGTTTTGGTGATTTGGAGGTCTTGAAGGGTGTATCGCTCGAGGTGAATGACGGCGAGATAGTTTCGATTGTCGGTGCGAGCGGTGCGGGCAAGACAACCCTTTTGCAGATTATCGGAACCTTACTTTCGGCAGATTGTGGCGAGGTTGAGATAGCCGGTACAAATATCTTTGGTTTGAACGAGAAACGTACGGCTGAATTCCGCAATCGCCATATCGGATTTGTCTTTCAATTTCACAACCTGTTGCCCGAATTCTCGGCACTCGAAAATGTAATGATGCCCGCTTTGATTGGTGGTGCATCGCGCAAAGAGGCTGAACAACGCGCGAGGGAACTGTTTTTGGCGGTGGGATTGTCGGAGCGAATAGATCACAAGCCGGCACAACTCTCGGGTGGTGAGCAGCAACGTGTGGCTATTGCCCGTGCCCTGATAAATCACCCTTCAGTGTTGCTTGCAGATGAGCCTACGGGAAATCTCGATACGCATAATCGTGACGAGATACAACGATTACTCTTTGAGGTGCGCGAGAAGTTTGGTCAGACAATAGTTATGGTAACCCACGACGAACGCTTGGCAGAGATGGCTGATCGTAAAATAGTTATGAGCGATGGATCAATACTCTAATCTCTCGTTCGAGGAGTTGCACGAACTGCTCGAAACGCTCTATGAACGCTATAATCGTCCCGAATTTATCGAGGCAGATCCCATTAGCATTCCTCACTCTTTCGAGCGTCTGCAGGATCGGGAGATAGCCGGTTTCCTGGCTGCGACTATTGCGTGGGGTAATCGTAAAGCAATTGTCAAAAGTGCGCGACGCATGGTCGAGATGATGGATAATGCTCCGTTCGACTTTACAATGGGTGCATCCGAGTCTGATTTGCAACCATTGCTACGATATGTTCATCGCACTTTTAATGGTCAGGATTTTACAGATTTCATCTTGAGCTTGCGTCACCTGTGTCAGAAGTGGGGTAGTGTCGGTGAGGCTGTGCAGGGTCTGTATGAGCGCGAGGGTTCGATGCAAGGCGTGCTTGCCGAGTTGCGCAAGGAATTTTTCGAAGTAGATCACTCACTGCACTGTGAAAAGCACTTTTCATCAATTGCGAAAGGGGCTTCGTGCAAGCGACTGAATATGTATTTCCGTTGGTTTGTTCGTCGAGATAATCGAGGTGTTGATTTCGGAGTATGGACAAAAATTCCGACTTCGGCACTCTATCTTCCACTCGATGTTCACACTGGCAATATGGGACGTGCTTTGGGGCTGCTATCGCGTCGTGCAAGCGATTGGAAAGCTGTCGAAGAACTTACGTCAACTCTGCGTGAACACGATGCTGACGACCCTGTAAAGTATGATTTCGCACTCTTTGGAGCCGGCATAGAAGGTTTCTTAAAGTAGTTGGATTTATGTCTGGTTTTCGTTTTAAGCAATTTGCAATCGAGCAAGATGACGTGGCGATGAAGGTAGGCACGGATGGCGTTTTGCTTGGTGCTTGGGCGAATTGCGAAGGGGCGAAACGAATTCTCGACATTGGAACAGGAACGGGTGTTATTGCATTGCAAATGGCTCAACGTAACAACGATGCAGAGGTATATGCCGTTGAGATCGACGATAAGGCATCGAAGCGGGCCCGTTCAAATTTCGATATGTCGCCTTGGGCTGAGCGTTTGCATGTAGAGTGCTGCGCAGTACAAGATTATGAGGCTGAACAGTTCGATCTTATTATCTCAAATCCACCCTATTTTGTCGATTCGTTATTACCACCCGACGAACGTCGTTCGATGGCGCGTCATACGCACGATTTAACTTTCGAGGAATTAGACAAAGCGGTGTGCCGACTGTTAGCTGATAATGGGCGTTTTGCACTCATTCTTCCTAAGAACGAGTGTGATACATACCTCGCTCAAACAAAATTGAATTTGCAGCGTCGATGCGACGTATATTCGGTAGAAGGAGGGGCGGTAAAACGTGTCATAGTGGAGCTCTCGAAGTGTGCAGTAGAGAGAGTAAAATATGAAAATATCGCTATCGAAGTTGAGCGACGAGGCGAATTTAGTGATGCATATCGCACTCTAACTAAAGATTTTTACCTGAAATTTTGAAATTAAGCGATAAAATACCTATCTTCGTAGGTCAAAATGAAAATTTTATGAAGAAGATTCTTGCAATTTTAGCCCTTGTTAGTATTGTGGCAACCGGAGTATCTCAAGAGATAAAGCAATCGGGTTTGTATAATAAACGCGGTAAGGCGGTTGTTCTCGACAAGGAACCGGTAAAACTAAATGTTGCACTTCGCGTTGTAACAGAAGAGTTTACGCCAGGTATCTATGCCCGTTTTGCACAGAAACTTCTTGGTCAGCGTGCAAATTTGGCTACCCGTTTGGATATTAGCATTATGGATGGTCGTGTAGCCACAGGCTCGGTGTCTAAGCCTGTTCCTACATTAGAGGTTGAGCCTTACGTTGTTCCGCTTCCGGTAAATGTTTTGGCGGGTAAAGCCAAGGAGACCGAAGCACAGGCTGCAGCTACTGCCGAGATGATTTTCTCGTTACGACGTCACCGTATGGAATTGATCTCGGGTGAGGCAGGTGAGAATGTATTTGGTGCAGGTTTGAAGGCCGCGTTGGACGAGATTGCCCGCATCGAAAGAGAGTGCCTTGAGATGTTCTACGGAAAGACAACCAAAACAGAGCAGGTCTACACCTTCAATATCGATGTTACTCCCGAAAAGAGTGAGTATATGGTTTGCCGCTTCAATAAGGAGAAGGGAATCGTCGATGAGAGCGATTTGTCGGGACTTCCTGTAGTTATCAAGATTGAGGCTGTGCAGAATAAGGATTTTGCCGAATTTCAACCCGTAGATCCGAAAGATGTGAAGGTGAGTGCAGAGTACTTTGTTGTTCCTCGTCTTGTGTGCTCGCTTATCGTAGAGACTACGTTGCTTGATACCATTTCGTTCGTATCACCTATCTACGCTACAGGTGTTGTAGCTCCTCGTACAAAGTAACATGCTCGAGCAAAAACAGAGGCTCTTGCTCTATCGTCTTCGCAAGGAGATGAATGGTGCCGCGCTCGATAGTATGTGCTATTTTGGCTCAGACTATGAACGCAATTATGGGGTGCAGATATATGCAATCCGAGCCCTTGCAAAAGAGATCGGCACCGATCACCAGCTCGCTACCTATTTCTACAAACAGAATATCAGGGAGGTACGACTTGTTGCACTCTGGATAGCGGATGCAACAAAGATTGCTGCCTCCGATTTCGATTTTTGGGCATCGGGCATTATCAACTCGGAGGTTGCCGAACAGGCATCACACGCACTTTTTTGCCGTATTGATTCAATAGCCGAATTGCTCAATAGTTGGTGTAAATCCGACAACGCACTGCTTGCCTATTGTGCAATGCTTTCGGCTGCTCGACACGCAAAAGTCGATGTTGAAGAGTGTTTCGATGCCATTGTGATCTCTGTTGAGCGGTTTGCCGATAATCGCCTTGTAGCGCAGGCGGCTGCGGCTTTGGCAGTGCATATCGATGATGAACGGGTGCAGGCACTACTAAACAACTTGCCCGACAATCCTACTGCAAATCTTCTTCGTGAAGAAATTACTTGGAGAGTAGAGTAGTGCTCAACTATATAAACAAAGAGTCGGCTCAAACGAGCAGACTCTTTGTTGCTTGAGATCTTCTTGTCGCTACTTTGTCAGAGCCTTGAAGATGATCTTTGGATTCTTGTAATCCACCTCCCACATATTCTTTACGTAGCAGGAGAAATCCTTTGGCTTGCCCTCCTTATCACCGCTGATGTTGATGATGATTGTCTCGAATGGCGGTAATTCGTAGGTCTTTTTGCCGAAGCGTAAAGAGTAGTGAATAGATGTTGTGTTTGTCAGAGCGTAGGTTGTTTTACCCTTGTCATTGCTCGAGAGATATCTGTAGCTCACTGAAGCCTTGAAGAAGTCTTGAAGCAAGTCTGCTCGACCTGCAATATTACCGGAGCTGTAGGCAAGGGTCATTCCCTTCTCGAGCGCCTTGCGGATTGCCTTCTCGGTATTCTCTTTAGCAAAGATAAAGGTCATTGTACGGAAATATCCATTCGCCTTGAAGGTGCTGGTCAAACCGTGAACATCGGTGCAACCGAGCATATAGAGATTTCTGTCGATGCATCGACGCATGGCCTTCGGATAGAACCAGAAGCCATTCATAATCTCTACGCCATCGATCAAGCCCTCGTCAAACGCCTGCTGCTCAAACTCGGTAATATCACAAGTTTTACGGCTCCAACCAGGGTGGTTTTGGGTGATAAGCGCACCTTGCTTTTTTGCGTTACGCAATGCCTGCATCGGATCTGGATCGTAGATCGCGTTGTTGTCGGTTGTGAAGAGTGCGTTGAAGTGTCCGATGGTCTTGGGCTCACGGGTTATTTCGCAACCAGGGATAATCAACAAACCTGCGCCATATCCCTTTGCCTCCTTGAGTGCAAGCTGTGTAGGTATGTTAAGGTCGGCCAAGATACCCTCTTCGGTAGCAGGCTTGCGGATAACGTTAGCATTGATAGCCTTCTTTGCTTTTCCTCCGGTGTATCCCTTCAAGAACTGAAGCATTGTCTTCTCGTAACGACGATACTCGACGTGGTCGGTCAATGCGAAGATGTCGAGTCCATCGAACCAAGCCTCTCGAACGCGCTGTTGCGGTGTAAGGCTTGCGTCGGAGTATACTGAGTGGGAATGAAGGTCGGCTTTGTAGACATTCAAACCATTCACTTGAGGCAGGATGATCTCGGTACGACGACCTGCATTCTGCACGAAGGTTATGGTCTCGGGAATCTTTTTCTGGGCTGAGGCATCAACAAGACACAGACCTGCCAATGCCAATAAGATAAACAATCTTTTCATAAACTACTATTTTGCTATTTCGAGCTTAACAACGAGGTGCTGCTCATCCACGTGATAGGTGTTCTCAACCGAGAATACAGGCTCCTTACCTAACAATGGAATTACTATGCTCTGCATTGCAGGCAACTGCCATACTCTGCCGTTGTGCTTCAATACGTAGTCGAACGAGGTGTGGTTAGTGAGGACAATCTTGTCGCCCTTTTTGCTTGTTCCGGCAGCCGATGCTGTTACCGAAGCAAGGAAGAACTTCTTCAAAAGCGACTCCTCGCCAATGATGTAGCCACCACAGTAGCCGAGTGTCTTACGCTCGGTAAATGCCTTACGCAAAGCCTCCTCACTCTTGTCGGTAGCGAAGATGAGAGTCATATCACGATAAAAGTTCTGCTTGCCGAAGATGCTTGCAGTTGTAGCGTGAATGTCGGTGGCCGATACCATATAGAGCTTCTTCTCCACTGCACGGCGAACAATCTCGGGATAGAAATCCTTGCCGTTTGTAACCTCGATACCGTCAATCAATCCCTCTGCATAGATCTTCTTCTCGAACTCGGTGTATGCTGTCGAAAGACGCTCCCAACCCGGGTGATTATGGGTGATGAGTGCACCCTGAGCGCGTGCGTTGCGGATAGTCTGTGCATCGTCAGTCGAGTAGATGATGTTGTTGTCCTTGGTAAAGAGGGCGCAGTAGTGTCCAATATGCTCAGGCTCACGCGAAATCTCGGTGCCCTTGATAATTGTAATCTCTGGATATCCGAAAGCGGCTTTGCGAGCTAATTCAACCGAGAGGTTCAAGTCCGAAACAATACCACGCTCGTCAGCGTGTACACCGCGCGAACAACGAGTGTTAATAGGGTCAAATCCCTTCTTGTCTGGTGAATATCCCTTCAAGAACTTGAGCCAGGTGCGTTCCTGACGACGTGTCTCGATGTGGTCGGTAATAGCTAAAATGTCGAGACCGTCGATCCACGCCTCCTTTACTCGCTCTTCAGGCGATACCTCACCGTCCGAGAAGTAGGTGTGAACGTGCAAGTCTGCCGTGTAGCAATTCAAGCCGTCAACAGTCGGCAAAATAAAGTTTGTTCTTACAGGTACATTGCTGTACATCTTCTTCGATGCGTGTGCACCGCGTACTGCGTATGCACTCTGAATGCCGAATCCCAACATGAGACCTGCGGCCAAAATTAAAAATCTTTTCATTTCGGTATAATCCTATTTTTATGGTTGCTATTTGTCAATCTCTATCTCGGATACAAGACGCTGATAATCTATGTGCCACATATTGTCGATTGTAAATTTCGGAGTGACGAACTTTCCATTCTTCTTATCTTTGCCGAAGTTTACCATCAAGGACTTGAAAGGCTCCAACTCGTAGACGGTCTTGCCGCGACGCAAACGGTATGTGATGGATGACATATTGGTCAGTTGGAAGGTGCGGTTGCCCTTCTTCTCATCGACCTTAACCAATCGGCAATCAATTGCAGCATTCAGGAAATCCTTCAACAGAGCCTCTTCGCCAATCAGGCAACCCTTTGCGTAGGCGAGTGTACGACGTTTCAAGATAGCATCCTTGACAGCCTTTTCGGTAAGTTCCTTTGCAAAGACGAGTGTCATCGTACGGTGAAATCCTGCTTGAATGTAGCCGAGTGCCGACAGACTGTGTACGTCGGTATTAGCGAACATAGTCAATTTCTCCTCGATGCAACGGCGAACGATATGAGGGTAGAATGTACCACCATTTACCACCTCTACACCATCGATCAATCCCTCACCATATACAAGCTCGTGGAACTCAGTCTTGTCGCTTGTCTTACGACGCCAAGCAGGGTGGTTGTGGATAATGATGCCTTTCTGCTTCTTAACCTTGCGAAATGCCTCAGCCATATCCGGATCGTATACGACGTTGAGATCCTCGAGGAAGAGAGCGTTGAAGTGACCATGTGACTGAGCATTACGTGCCATCTCGCAGCCCTTAATGATCAACATTGGATAACCTGCCTTCTCGGCTGCGCTTACCGCCTCCTGATGAATTGCATTGAAATCAACACGGTGACCATTCTTTGCACTTGCCTTGAGGTAAGGAGTAGGCTTGCTATCTTCGTTGTAGCGAGCTGTGACCTTCAAAAATTTTTTAATTCCGATCTGACCCTCGTAGTGGTCGGTAATGGCGATAATATCCAAGCCGTCAAACCAAGCCTCCGTTATACGTCCGCCAGGACTTACTCGACCATCCGAATAGGTGGTGTGAACGTGGAAATCGCCCTTGTAGCAGTTGAATCCGTTTACTTGAGGAAGGATAATCTCTGTGCGGGCCGCCTTGGTTTCGTTGCTTAAACGAACTGAGTGCGGAATTTTCTTTTGTGCTTCGACATTAGAAATAGTCAATCCCGCAAATGCCAAAAACAATAAAAGCTTTCTCATATTATTCTCTTTTTAGGTTAATTGTTTTGTCTATTTGTCAATCTCGAGCTTTACTTTTGGATGTTGGTAGTCGATGTGCCACATATTGTCGATAGTGAATGTAGGTGTACCATACTCGCCATTCTTGTTTGGACTGTAGCTTGTTGTCAAACTCTTGAATGGGCCCAATACGTATGTGGTCTTGCCACGACGCAAGCGGAATGTGATCGAAGATCTGTTGGTGAGTGTATAGGTGTGTGATACGCCTTTTTTGCCACCTTCTGTTCCGGTTAAGCGGCAATCTATCGCTGCATTTAGAAACTCAACGAGCCACTTCTCCTCGCCCATCAAATCTCCACCAGAGTAGGCAATTGTGCGACGTTTCTTGAGTGCCTCTTTAATAGCCTCTTCGGTACACTCCTTTGCAAGGATAATAGTCATTGTGCGGAAGAACCCCAAGTCTTTGTACTGACCCGATGTTGGACGGTGGGTATCCGTTGCGCCAATCATCACAAGCTTCTCTTCGATGCAACGACGAATCATCTTAGGATAGAATGTGGTGCCATTTACGATCTCTACGCCATCAATCAATCCCTCTCTGTATACCTCTTCGTGAAATTCGCTTTTGTCGGTTGTGTTGCGACGGTAGGCAGGGTGGTTGTGGATTACAATACCTCCCTGTTTGTGCACATTGCGGAATGTCTCCTTTGTGTCAATATTGTAGATTCCTTGAATGTCCTTTATGAAGAGGGCGTTGAAGTGACCCTCGGTCTGAGGTTTGCGCGAAATTTCCGAACCTCGGATCAACAAGATCGAATAACCCTCCTTGCGAGCACACTCTTGAGCCTCGTCGAAAGTTGAGTTCAGGTCGGTTGTGATGCCAGGATCGGTACCATCCTTCAATAGTCTTGCCGAGCCTGCAGGATGATATTTGTATGGCTGGCCGTTAGCATTGAACGGAGCAAGTGCATTCAGCATATATTGAGTATATCTGCGCGCTTCGAGGTGGTCGGTTAAGGCGATGATATCCAAACCGTCATACCATGCCTCGCGTACTCGCTGACGAGGTGTTATGTCACCATCGGAGTAGATAGTGTGAATGTGCAGATCGGCTTTGTAGCAGTTGTAACCCTTTACTTGTGGTAAAATGATTTCGGTGCGACGAACAGTCTGCTCGTTGCACGTTTTGTGTGTGTCAGGAATCTTCTTCTGAGCATTGGCTTCGAAGAGGCAGACTCCGGCAATCGCCAAAATTAAAAACAGTTTTTTCATCCTATGTAGAGTAATAGTGGTTATAGTATAATAATGTACCGCACATAAGCACGGTACATTATTGTCGGATGTTATTGATTGAGTTCCTTAGATGTGTAACGAACCTTTAGGTTCTTGCCCTTAGGATTCTCCTCGTCTGCGGTCCACAGGTTCAGAATAGTAAGCTCAAGATCCTTATCTTTAGCAACCTTGTACGATGCGCTGTGGAATGGTCTGAGAATAGAGCCTGCACCCTTGGCGCCACGACGCAAAGTAAACGGAATCGAAGATGTGTTGGTGAATACCACAGTTCTCTCACCCTTTGACGATACGTAAGCTACTTTCATCGAAACACAGCCGTCGAAGAAATCGCGTACGAGCGACTCTTCGCCAATCACGTTGTCGTAAGCGTAAGCAAGAGTTCTCTTCTTGTCGAGTGCGTTGCGAACAGCCTTTTCAGTGAGCTCCTTCGCGAGGACAAATGTGCAAGTGCGGAAGTAGTCGCGCTGGGCAAATGCAGTAGCCGAGATAGAGTGAATGTCGGTAGCTGCTGCCATAAAGAGTTTGTAGTCAAGGCAACGCTTGATGAGCTTCGAGCCGAAGCTGCCGCCGTTCACAATCTCAATACCGTCAATCAGACCTGCATTGTAAATTCTCTCGTGGAACTCGTTCATATCAACAGTCTTGCGCTTCCAACCCGGGTGGTTGTGCATGATGTATGCGCCCTGCTGCTTAGCGTTACGAATGGACTGCTCAGGATCCGGATCGTAGATTGTGTTCGCATCCTTGATGAAGAGAGCATTGTAGTGTCCGATCTTATCGGGATGACGTGTGATCTCAACGCCCGGAATAACCAACATACCCAAGCGCTCTCCTGGCTTCTTCGCCTCCTCGTATGGAACATTCAGGTCGGCGAGGACACCATCTGCATCGGCTGCTTTGTGTGAGATGTGGAAGTTCTTTGCCTCTGGCAATGCCTTGTGGTAACCGCGTGTAGCACGAAGCATCTTTGGCTCGTATGGACGATACTCGACGTGGTCGGTAATGGCGATAATGTCCAAGCCATCGTAGTATGCCTCGGTTACTCGTCCCTTTGCCGATAGATCACCGTCGGAGTATATTGTGTGGACGTGGAAATCGGCTTTGTAGATGTTGTAGCCTCTGATTTGAGGGAGAATCATCTCAGCACGCTGTACGGTGCGCTTTGGAAGGTAGCGCAAATCGGGATTCTTCTGTGCATAGAGTGGTGCAAACGCGACCAACAATGCGAGTAAAATAACTGAAAATCTTTTCATGACTTTTTGTTTTTTGAATGTTTAGTTTGTAGTTTATAACTACAAAGATACAAAAAATGCCCGAAAGTTAAATACTATCGGGCATTTTTTTGAATATTCAGTTTGATTACCAGTTCAAAATCTTGCGGAAATCGTAAGCCTCAGGATTAGCTACATACTGCTTTGCAGCCTCGTAGTCCTCCTCGGTGATGTAGTGCATTACATTGTTGATTACCTGCTGGATCTTGTCCGACTCGATGTTTACGAGACGTGGCGGAATCTTGCCGGTTGTTGGGTCCTGCAAATCCTTCAAGTAGAGTGGCGATACGAAACCGTCCTGCGAAATGTAAACCATGCAGCCGGTCTTGCCCTCCGAGAAGAGTTTGTAGACACCCATGCCGAGCTCTGAGCAGTATACCAAGTCGTAAGCGATAGGGGTCTGGCAACGAACCTCGTAGCCAATCTCTACCGGACGCGACTTAACCTTGATCTTCAACTCCTTGAGTTTAGCCTCAAGCATCTCGTTGAAGATGTGAGCCTTCGATACCTTACCAAGCTCTGGGTGACCGTGGTCGTCGTATGTGAAATGAACTCCCGACTTTGCGATCTCTTCGTCCGAGAGAGCGTGGAATACACCCTCCGAAATCATTGCAACGCCATACTCAACGCCCATCAACTTACGCTTGATGATTGACGAAACAACCAGATTAACAATCTTCTCTACGGTAATTTCGGTCTTGTTGAACATCTCTGGGATTACGATCATAGGGTAGTGGCAAGCCGGTCCGATACCGAATGCAAGGTGACCTGCCGAACGACCCATAGCTGCAACTACGAACCAGTTAGCCGAAGTACGAGCGTCGTTGTAGACTGCACGTCCGATAACGGTGCCGCCCTCCTTTGCCGATTGATAACCAAATGTAGGCGAGCCTGCCGGAAGAGGAAGATCGTTATCGATAGTCTTTGGAACGTGGATGTTAGCGATAGGGTACTGCTTAGCCTCCAAGAATTTGGCAATACGGTTCGCAGTCGAAGCAGTATCGTCACCACCTACTGTTACGAGCAACTTGATGTTATTCTCGGTGAAGAACGAGAGGTTAAAGTTATTCTCGAAATCTGCGTCAGTTGGCTTGAAACGGCTCATAGTGAGATATGAACCACCCTGATTGAAGATGAAATCTGCCTTGAAGAAGTCCAAGTCCTCGTGGCGAGGGTTTGGATTGAACAAGCCCGAATAACCGTGGTGCAAACCGATAACGCGGTAACCCTTTGCAAGGAAAGTCTTGGCAACGCTACCTACAACGGTATTCATACCCGGTGCAGGACCGCCACCTGTAAGAATTGCAATAGCTTCTTTCATAGTGTTTTATAGTTTTGAATTAGAAAAATACCAAATTTCAGCCCAAAGATAGCAAAAAAAACGCAACTGACGATGCGGAGTGTGATAAAAAAACAATTTTATCCGCATTTTTTCAAGTTGTATTGTTGCCGTTAAAAATCGAAGCTCTGTTGCGGGCTGTTGTAGATGTTATTGATGTAACACAAATTTTTTACGGCTCTGCGAACAGTATAGGCAGTTCCGCCTTTTGATCCATCATAGTAGGTAATGATGGCTAATGCGTTGTCAACAAGGTAGTTGTTGCGCTTAATGTATACCTCTGCCGAGTAGCGAGGTGCAAGTGTTATAACTTCGTCGGCACTCTTGATTACGAGGTTGAAGAGGTCTCTTTGAGGTTTAGAAAATCGCGATTGCATCCCCACGAACGGAACAACGGCTACGACTCGCAGCCCCTTCAACTCTTCGCGTAAGGATAGTGCAACCTCGGCAGCAGCGAGGTCAAAACCGACTGCCATACCCGATAGAAAATTGCGAAACCCTTGTGAGTACAACACTCTGATGGCACTCTCCAACTCCTTGTTGCGACTGCCATCGTAGGTGCG
>JAZNHC010000125.1:0-18005 GCA_045576755.1 Alistipes sp. | reverse complement strand
AGGCTTACCGCCTGCTGCTTCGAGGCTCAGGTTGAAGGCTTTGCGCGGTTTGCGACTCGATGCTATGCGCGAACCTCCCATATACATTGTACCTGCGCTCCACAATTCGTTAATTGATGGCAGATACCACCCTGTACCCTTATCGCGACACCACTTGAACGCTGGAAAGTCGTCCCACGAGAGGTTGTTGTCGGCAATATACTTCTCGATGGCGTGCATATTGACCATACCGTCGGTATTGCTATTGGCACCCGTCTTTTTCAACTGCTTGCGGTGTAGGGTGCACCAAGGCAGACACGCCTCGTCGAGCGACATTACCAGACCGTGTAATCCGCCATCGTAAAGCACTACCACAATGCCCTTTATGCCATCCTTTTCGTAGATGTCACCCACGGAGTATCGGTATGCGGCAGGTTCTTGTGGAGTAACCTGCAACGAAGCACCCCCGGGTGGTGGCGGAACAGGTCCGTGCCACTTGTCGTCAACGACATCCTGGGTCTGGTTGTTGTTGGAGTTCTCCGCAACCGTAACCTCGCTTTTACCCCTTCCGAAGGTGTCGCGATCTCCCAGCGGATATTCGATGTAGTCGATATCTTTGATTGGCAGGGTGTAGATTGGCAACTCGGTTCCGTGACGTACGAACTGCACCTTCTTCTTGGTTATTTTTAACACCTTGACGCGCATCTGCTCGCCGTTGCGCTTCACTAAAAGGTCTTGTGCCATAGCGAAGTCTGCCAACAATAGTGCCGCGGCAAATATTATAAATCTCTTCATCTTGCACTCTATTTACATAAATTGTAACGCAAATATAAGAAAAATTTGTATATTTGCGTGCGTAATTATGGGCTTGACCACCCTTAATTCTCATTTTTTTAATTTTTAATTCTTAATTCGCGAAGCTTTATGGGATTATTTGATATATTCAAGAAGAAAAAGACGGAGGAGGTGACCGCTGCTGCACCCGAGGTGGCGCAGGAGGTGGAGAAGGTTGAGCAAGAGGAGCTCAACACAGGTCTCGAAAAGACAAAAGAGGGATTCTTTGCAAAGCTGCATCGTGCCGTGTCGGGTCGTTCTACAGTCGATGCCGATCTGCTCGACGATCTGGAGGAGGCGTTGATAACCTCCGATGTGGGTGTCGATACCACCGTAAAGATTATTCGCAACATCGAGGAGCGTGTTGCTCGCGATAAGTATGTAAACAGCGACGAGTTGTACGATATTCTCTACGACGAAATTGCTCAACTAATGGAGGATGCCGAGGGTAAATCGGACTCGTTCGGTCTCGATGTGAAGGAGGGTGCTCCCTATGTGGTTATGGTTGTTGGCGTAAATGGCGCAGGCAAAACCACCACCATAGGTAAGCTCGCAGCACAGCTTGTTCGTGCGGGCAAAAAGGTCTATATCGGTGCTGCTGATACCTTCCGCGCAGCGGCTATCGACCAGCTCGGAGTGTGGGCGGAGCGCGCAGGTGCAACGATGATTCGCCAGGATATGGGCTCGGATCCTGCCTCGGTGGCGTTCGATACCTTGCGTTCGGCAGTGGCAAATAATGCCGATATCGTGCTGATAGATACGGCAGGTCGTCTTCACAATAAGATTGGCTTGATGAACGAGCTTACCAAGATTCGCAACGTTATGGCGAAGGTTATTCCCGACGCTCCGCACGAGGTTATGCTTGTGCTGGATGGCTCGACCGGACAGAATGCCTTCGAGCAGGCTCGACAGTTTACCCAGGCCACGCAGGTTACATCGTTGGCAATCACAAAGTTGGATGGCACGGCAAAGGGCGGTGTTGTGGTAGGCATCAGCGACACCTTCAAGGTGCCGGTACGCTATATCGGCATTGGCGAGGGCATTGACCAGCTCCGTATCTTTGATCGTCACCAATTTGTCAAGGCGTTGTTTGGTAGAAAATAGTCGGCAATGAAGATTGTAAATATCATAACGCTCGGATGTGCCAAGAATCGTGTCGATTCGGAGCATATCGCTGCGCAGCTCACGGAGGCGGGCTACGAGGTTCGCTTCGATAGTGATAGAACCGATGCAAAGGTCGTGGTGGTAAATACTTGCGGCTTTATCGGCGATGCGAAGGAGGAGAGTATCGACACTATACTTAATTGCGTTGAGGCAAAGCGCGCAGGGCTTATCGATAAGTTGTTTGTTATAGGTTGTCTGTCGGAACGCTATGCTGACGAACTGCGCGAGGAGATTCCCGAGGTGGATGAATACTTCGGCGCACGAACTTTCGATGGCGTGGTGCGTGCCTTGACGGGCGACTACCGCGCAGAGGTCGAGACACAGCGCGAACTCTCCACGCCAAAGCACTATGCCTACCTCAAAATCGGTGAGGGTTGCAATTGGCGTTGTGGCTATTGTGCCATTCCGCTTATTCGCGGCAAGCACCGCTCGGTACCTATGGAACAGGTGTTGGATGAGGCTCGTAACCTTGCATCAAAGGGGGTTAAGGAGTTGATGGTAGTGGCGCAGGATACCACCTACTACGGTATGGACCTCTACGGCAAGCGTTGCTTGGCAGAGTTGCTCGAGAAGTTGTGTGCGGTGGAGGGTATTGAGTGGATTCGTCTGCACTATGCCTATCCTACCGACTTTCCGCAGGATGTAATAGAGGTGATGGCACGCGAGCCTAAGATCTGTAAATATCTTGATATTCCGTTGCAGCATCTCGCAGATAATCAGTTGGAGTTGATGCACCGTCGCCACACAAAGGCGGAGGCTCTCGGATTGATTGAGCGATTGCGTCACGCTATTCCTAATATAGCTATCCGTACCACTATGTTGGTGGGTTATCCGAACGAGAGTGCTGCCGACTATGAAGAGTTGTGCGAGGAGGTTAAGCGACTGCGCTTTGACCGCTTGGGTGTATTCCCATACTCGGAGGAGGAGGGTACATTCTCGGCGACCAAACTCAAGGATAACATCCCCGAGCGAGTAAAGAGCTATCGTGCCGAGCACCTGATGGCTATACAGGCGGATATCTCGCGTGCGAAAAATGAGGAGCGCGTAGGAAATATCGAGCGAGTGATTATCGATGGCAAGTCGGGCGACTTCTATATTGGTCGCTCGCAGTATGACTCACCTGAGGTGGACGAGGAGATACTGATTACCAGCCACAAGCGTTTGATGAAGGGTAAGTTCTACGATGTGAAGATTACCGATGCCGACGACTTCGATCTCTATGCCGAGGTGGTGGTTACAAAGTAAGGGTGCCCAAACTTGTTGGACACCCTCTTGTGTGTAAGCTGTCAAAAATGACTCTATTTGCGATAGACGTGTTCAAAGATGACGAGCTCCTTGATAATCATAATTTCGCCTTTATACTTTTCGAACTTGACTGCATTTCCGTTCGAATCGTAAGTGACGATCTCCTTCCATTTCAATGAGCCGTCAGGATTGATACGGCACGCTTCATGTAGACTTCCATTCGAATTGTACTTGAAAGTATACTTGTCGGTTAATGCGCCATAGCTATTCATCTCGCTTCTCTCGATCAATCTGCGATTAGCGTCATATTTGGAAAGGGTAGTAGTCGTTATATTGCCATTGTCGTCGTATTCATAATGCTCGATCTCGTCGCCCTTCGAGTTGTATACCTCGCGTCTACTTTTGCGGTTGTTGTAGTAGTATATCTCCTCGGTCTTGACTCCACTCTGATTGTATGTACAGATAGATTTTGAGTATACCGAGCCGTTGCTGTAATAGTTCGTCACCTCAATTCTATTTCCGTTAGCGTCGTACTTGTAATCGTTTCTATCGCTCAGCGATCCGTCGCCGTCATAATAGGTCCATTGAATCAGCTTCCCGTTCGAGTCGTACTTGTTGAACTCTTTCCTTTTCAATGATCCATCACCATTGTATGCCGCCTCTTCGATCAGATTCTTGTTCTGGTCATATTTGTATATCACCTTCCAATCTAACGAGCCGTCACTGTTGTAGCGAGCCTCCTCGGCAATAGTTCCGTCGGAGTTGTATTTTTTGAGAGATTTATAGTCCAACGTTCCATTTCCGTCGTACTGCGCCTCTTCGATGAGGTTGTTGTTCGCATCATATTTGCGTATGATTCGCCAACTCAACGTAGTGCCGTTGTCGTAGCGCGACATCTCTACGACATCTCTGTTTGCGTTGTACTTGTAGTAGGTTATGTCGTCTATTGTAACCGTAGAGCCATTGTTCTCATAGTCAATCTTCTCTATGACATCGCCTGCCTCATTGAACTTGTATGCCCTTTTTCCGTCTATGCCGGTTCGCACGACCTCTCCGAATTGATCCTTAACATCGTAGCTTGTGATGACTAGGCTCTCGATGTTGCCATATAGTGCAAGTTCGTCGTTATTCCATCCGTGACGTTCGGGTGCTTTTGGTTGGTTCGGATAGTTACCGGCAAACGATGTAGTTGCAAACAATGTTGCCAACAACAGAGATAAGATAGATTTTTTCATACGCTTGAAAGTGTTTTGTTTTTACAAAGATAGAAAGAAAATGGAGAAAAGAAAAGGATGCTATCGAAAAAATTGTTGCCGAGGATGTCGAGATTCTAAGCGAAAGTTTTTACTTTTGCAGTAATAAATAGCAGAAAATATGGCAAAGTTTCATCTGAAAGAGGTTACAGATCCTCGCGATGCGAAGGTGTGGTTGCACCTTGACCGCAAAATATATAAGGGATGCCCATATTGGGTATGTCCGCTTGATGATGATATCGAAAAGGTCTTCGATCCCAAGCGTAACCACCTTTTCGAGAATGGCGAGGCTATTCGTTGGATCGCACTCGACGAGACGGGCGATGTGGTAGGTCGCATTGCAGCGTTCTACAACCGCGAGCAGGCTGCTGTTACCGAAAATATGGGGTGTTGTGGTTTTTTTGAGTCTATTGACAATCAGGAGGTTGCAAATCTCCTCTTCGATGCGGCTCGCGATTGGCTTACGGAGCGTGGCTTGGAGGGTATGGATGGTCCGGTAAACTTTGGCTCACGCGATTCGTGGTGGGGTTTGTTGGTCGAGGGCTTCGAGTATCAACCCCTCTACGGAAATCCATACCACCTGCCGTACTACAAGGCGCTGTTCGAGAACTATGGCTTTCAGAACTACTTTAATCAAAACTCCTATGTATGGCGCTCTGCCGACTACGAGCTGAGCGAGATAGCACTCGAGAAGGCGCATCGCGTACTCGCCAACCCCGAGTATCAAATCAAAGATATTACGGGTGCAAATCTTGAAGAGGCAGCCGAGAATTTGCGAACTATCTACAATAAGGCGTGGTCGCTCTTTACTGGTGTCAAGACGATGACCAAGGAGGAGGCGCAGAAACTGATGCGCACGCTCCGCCCGATTATCGATCCGAACCTTATCTATTTCGCCTACCACAAAGATGAGCCAATCGGATTCTTCGTTATGGTGCCCGATTTGAACCGTGTGATAGGCAAGTTTAACGGCAAGTTCGGCTTGGTCGAGAAGTTGCGACTGATGTGGGATCTGAAGGTGCGTAAATCGTGTGACCGCGTATTCGGCATCATCTTCGGTATAACGCCCGAATATCAGGGCAAGGGTATTGAGAGTGCTATAATGTCGCACATTTTCGAGAACTATGTCCGTGCAGGACACTGCCCGTATAAGTCGTTTGAGCTGGCATGGATTGGCGATTTTAACCCTGTGATGAACAGAATGATAGAGCGTTATGTCTGTGCAACGAAACATAAGATGCACACTACCTACCGCTATCTTTTCGACCGCACACGCCCATTTGAGCGTTGTCCGCGATTGGGCTTCAAAAGGCCCGAGAAACAGTAATCTGAAAGTGGAAAACTAAAATAAAACGAGCCTGTCTAACAAGTTTTTTTGTTAGGCAGGCTCACCATTCTTTGAGCCGATTTCGGGATTTGAACCCGAGACCCCTTCATTACGAGTGAAGTGCTCTACCGCTGAGCTAAATCGGCAACGAAATTCGTGCTTTCGCAACTGCAAATATCGTAAAATTTTTGCTATTTGCACAACTTTCCCCAAAAATTTTGTATCTTCGCATTTAGTATAACCCTAAAACTACTGTTTATGATCACTTTTCTTTGCTGTTTAGCACTGCTTGTTGCAGCATATTTTACCTATGGCAAGTATCTTGACAAGGTGGTGAACATCAACGCTAACGCAGCTGTTCCAAGTTCAAGACTATATGACGGTGTCGATTATGTACCGATGCCTCGTTGGCGCACCTTCCTCATTCAGTTGCTAAATATCGCCGGTACGGGTCCGATTTTCGGTGCTATTCTTGGTGCATGCTATGGTCCGGTGGCCTTCTTGTGGATCACTTTCGGAGGTATCTTTATGGGCGCTATGCACGACTATCTTTCGGGCGTTATTCTCGTCCGCAATGATGGATTGAGCATAACCGAGATTGTGGGTCGTTACCTCGGCAAGGGTGCAGGTGCATTTATGCGAGTATTTTCGGTTGTGTTGCTCCTGCTGGTTGGAGTGGTCTTTGTGGTTAGCCCTGCCGACATCCTCTCGACAAAGTTCGATATTATCTCCAAGAATTGGTGGCTTGCAATTATCATTGCCTACTACTTTATTGCTACGCTGTTGCCTGTTGATAAGCTTATCGGCAAGATATATCCGCTCTTTGGTGCAGCGCTCATTGCAATGGCTCTCGGATTGCTCGGTGTGTTGCTCTTTGGCGACTACACCATACCGCAGATGACACTCGATAACCTGCACGCTAACAAAGAGAATCTGCCGTTGGTACCTACTCTCTTTATCACGATTGCGTGTGGTGCCATTTCGGGCTTTCACGCTACGCAGTCGCCACTTATGGCGCGTTGCGTAAATAACGAGCGTGAGTGTAGATTTGTCTTCTATGGCTCGATGATATCCGAATCGGTTATTGCGCTGATTTGGGCGGCTATTTCGATGGCATTCTTCTACGAGGGTGGCGGTGTTTCGGCTGTCCTGGCGGAGCATGGTAACAGTGCAGCATGGGCAGTGAATGAGATTTCGAACACTACGCTTGGTCTTGTTGGTGGTATTCTCGCCATCTTGGGCGTTGTGGCAGCTCCTATAACATCAGGTGATACAGCTTTCCGTTCGGCTCGTCTTATCATTGCCGATGTATTCCATATCGAGCAACGTACCAAGTGGAAGCGACTCGCCATCTGTATCCCGCTCTTTGCTGTGGGTGTCGTACTTACCTTTGTTGATTTCGATGTAGTATGGCGTTACTTTGCGTGGACCAATCAAACGTTAGCTTCGGTGGTGTTGTGGACCATTGTAGTCTATCTCCACGGAGAGAAGCGCAACTATTGGGTAGCACTTATTCCTGCCGTATTTATGACCTATATCTGCTCGTCGTTTGTCTTTGTGTCGAACCAGTTTGTCGGTATGGGCACTGATCCTATGGCCTATGTTTGGGGCGGTGTGGCGACACTTGTTATCACAGCCTATATGGTCTGTACATTAGTGCGTAGCCGTAAGGCGGAACAGTTGAAAAAATAGTTCTAAAGAATATGAAGAAGATAACTCTGAAGCCTACAGAAAATCAGAATTTTATACTCTTAGGTGGTGACTTTTCGGCTACCCTCGACAAGGCTCTTCACCTCGAATCGGAGGGTAACTTCGAGGGGGCGTGTGACACGCGCTACAAGGCCTTCCAGCAGATTGTTGAGGTATTGCCAGAGGATGAGGTTGCGGAGTTGGATTTCTCGCATCAAAACACACGCGCTGCGATAGAGATAATCTATGGTTCAGCCGTGGATAACTTCCTTGCAGGGGATGTGGAGCTTGCTGCTGCACAACTCGAACTTTTGTTGGAGTGTGATAGCGAAGACCATATCGAAGCAACACCGCAACTATCTCTCTGCTATATCGCATTGGAGGA
Organism: Alistipes sp.; assembly: GCA_045576755.1. GTDB lineage: Bacteria > Bacteroidota > Bacteroidia > Bacteroidales > Rikenellaceae > Alistipes. The sequence continues at coordinate 10,129 of JAZNHC010000125.1, read as the reverse complement.
GTGGGAGTGTTTGGAGGATATATTGCCTGATTTAGGCGATAAGAGCGCGTTCAAGCCACTCGTCGAGGCGTTAGCTGAGTATGCTCGCACCGATAATATCTCCGACGAAAATCTCTCGGCTTTGCGTCGTCACCGTCACCTCTGCGAGGAGCTTCGAGCCGATGAGCATACGGCAGACGAGGCATATTTGAAGGATATCTCCTCGGCGCGTCCGACACAACAAGCACTCGCACGCGAGATATATCTGCGTTGCGAGCCGCTATTTATCAAGTATGAAGGATTTCTTGCGAAGATAAAGTAGCTCGACGACTACATATTATCAGCTTTGAACTTGCCCCCGATGTATATCAACATCGGGGCAGGTTTTTTGAATAGGACAACGATGTCGGTGACGAATTGCTTGTCGTCGGTCAGTTTGACGTAGCCTATAGCCTCGGCGCCCTCCTTCTTGATTCTGTCTTTGATATCTACGTTGAGGAGAGTGTTTGTTATCAGCCCGATGTCGGCAGTGATCATATCGGCAAGCTCGGCAGTTGCATCCTTGTAGACCAATATCGCAAAAGCCTCGACATTGTCGGCGAACTCCTGGCCGAAATCTTTGCGTAAAATAGATTTGGCGGTGCGGAGCTTGAAACCATCCTCGCATGCCATAGTTACCACACCTTTTTTGCTGCTATATTTGGTTGAGAGGGCAAAAATTTGTGTGCACGTTTGGTTGGCACTATTGCTCCGTGCCGATATGGCAGGGCAGAGGAGCAGCAACAATGCGAACGCAAAAAATATCCTGATTATCCTCATATCACGCTGACTAACATTCTTAAAAAACTACTATCCGATAATAAGATCTTCGGTGCGGAGTTTTGGTACAAAGTGAGTGCCATTTTTGCGGTAGTAGGTGGTGCTTTCACCTTCGGCAATCTCCACCGTTTCGATTTTTTCTGCCGAGCGACCTATTGCCAAAACGAGTTGCGGAGAGTGGGGTAGTGCCAACTTCTCGGTTATGGCTTCGTGGTCGAAGGCTGCTATGCAGATGCCGTTTAGTCCCATCTCTACCGCTCGAAGCAACATCGTTTGTGCTGCGATGCCTAAATCCATATCGACATAGCGCCCTTCCTTGTCGCAGCAGATCACCACAAAGGCGTTAGGCTCGGTATTAGGTAGGGGTAGATTGAGTTCGGGGAGTGCCCCGCCCAATTTGATGTGGGGTAGAACGAGATGCGCCTCATCTGCCGTAACAAGACGATAGCGCAACACCTGCTGATTGCGTGCCGAGGGGGCAAGACGTGCCGCTTCAACGAGCGAAACGAGCTGGTCGTGACGCACCTTGAACGATGTGTCGAAACCGCGTGTCGAACGATTTTTCTCCAACAGCGATTGCAATGACACTCTGCGAGTACGTACAGAGGCGCATTTCTGCGCCTCGTACTCCTCCATCTTGCGACCAAGATAGTTATCTGCCATTATTTTTTGCTCTTTTTTGACTTACCAATTTTCACATCCACGTAGAGAGGTACGTGGTCGGAGAATACACTGTCGTAGAAGACGTAATCATTTATCACCTTGAACGATCCGTTTACGCCGAAGATGTAGTCGATGCAGACGCGAGGAACGTCAGAAGGATATGTAAATTTATTATCATCGCTCAACAATGTTGCATACTCCTTGAATGCCTTGATCGGAGCAGAGCCTGGTCGTGCGTTCATATCGCCGGCGATAAATGCCGGTTTGTCCAACTTCGCAACAACATCCTTGATGATGCCTACCGACTCTACTCGGAACGCCTCGTTCAGCGAGAGATGTGTGCAGAGCATATAATAATTCTTGAACTCGACAACGAGCAGACCGCGAGGTTCTTTGCTGCAAGGCAAGCGGTGAAAAGCTACCGAAAGAGCCTTCTCCTTCGAAAGAATACCGATACCATACTTTCCGCCACCATACGGGATGGTAGGGCCGAAATATGCGTGATAACCTGCAACCTCTGCCATACGACCAAGTACGTAGAACTTATTACGACGGGTTACGCTGTCCACCTCCTGGACTGCTACCACATCAGGCTGTGCTGCGCGAACAAGTTCTCCACAGCGTTTGATATCCTTAACGCCGTCCATACCACCGCCATTCTTAACATTGTATGACATTATGCGCACCTTTTGCGCCGATGCAGTTGTCGTTCCGAGAGCAAGAACTGCCAAAATCAATAAAATCTTTTTCATATTACAACGAGTTTGCTTTTTCGTAACCGTCGCGACGAGCACCCCAGATTGTCAAGAATACCAATACACCGACAGCCGCCATTGCGATTACACCGATAAATACGTAGTTCCAACCAAAGTTATCAGCCAACCAACCAATACCTACACCCGAAACGGCAGTCGAGAGATAGCCGAAGATGCCGACCAAGCCGTTTGCTGTTGCTGCAGCCTTCTTGGTTGCCTGATTCGATGCTGCAATTCCGATCAATGCCTGTGGGCCATAGATAAAGAATCCTGCCATTGCCAATATGCCTATCAAAGCCCAATCCGGAGCCATTCCCGGGTTGAGGTAGAACATATAGAATGCTCCCATCGACAAACCTGCGCCAACTGTACACCACAGGCAGGTGCGGTGAGCGCGACCTGCGAAGAACTTATCCGTAACCCAACCGGCAACGAGGGTTCCTACGATAGCCATAATTTCGAATGCAGCAACGGCAGCACCCGCCTTACCGTACGACATATTGCAAGCCTCGGTCAAGAACTTAGGTCCCCAATCGAGTACGGAGAATCGAACTACATAGACGAAGAAGTTTGCGATAGCCAGGCCCCAAATAATAGGGTTCTTGTATACCATCTTTACGGCAAATGCCTTGCGAGCTTTCTCGTCGATAGGTGCGTCGCCATCCAACGAGGTCTTGGCATTCTCCAACTCAGGCAAGCCTACCGACTTTGGAGTATCGCGCAGGAATACAAACAAGCCCAAAGCACCGAGCAGAGCTATGATACCCGGTAACCAGAATGCCCATTGCCAAGCTCCCGTATGCTCCGAGCGGGCAACAATGCTCTGCAGAGCCTTTGCCTGTGGCTCGGGGATGTCGCACTCGGCAGCGATTTCAGCAGGCTCGATATCCTTTTTACCCTTCATAGCCTCCTGCACGGCGAGGAAATTCTCGTGCGAGAATTCGTATACCGTGCATACTTGCTGACCATTCTCGTAGTTTGGTCTGAAGGTGTACTTTGCATAGACGAGGTAGCCGTCCTCCGACTCCCTGATGTCGATACTGTTCACCTTGGCGATGTGGTGCGACGACTTCTTCACATCGTCCTTGAAGAGAGTGGTCACATAGTTCTTGGTTATCTTCTCCACATCCTGCTGCGAGCTGCTGAGGTCGGTGCCCATATTCGCCATAATAAATCCGCAGAGGATAGCCAAGAGGCTCGCTCCGATAGAGTGCGAGGTGTTCCAAACAGATTGCTTTGTGGCCAACTCCTGCGGTGGAATCCAGTGCGAGAGCAGTCGTGCGCAAGGAGGGAAACCACTACCCTGGAAGATGTTGTTCAGCACCAGCAGAATGGCAAATGCCACTACCAAAGTATGTGGCGCAACACCGATCTCGATGCCGAGGATGTGCGGAGTGAAACCGAAGGCAAGACTCGCCAAAGCGCAGAGTGCCAATCCTATCGACATATGGAATCGGGCATTCATTCTATCTGCCAAAATGCCGTTGAAGTAGCGCGAGAAACCGTATACAAGACCTACGATAGTCATCACGATACCGAACGATGTGTTCGATATTCCGTACTCGGCTGACAATCCCGGCATTGCGAACGAGAAGTTCTTGCGAACGAAGTAGAAGAAGGCATAACCTATCATCGTTACGATAATGGTACGCCACTGCCAAATCTTAAATCTTTTCTGAGTTTGAGTGTCCATATTAGTTTGCATTTAGCCTTAACCGTTGGCTATTAGTGGTTTTAGTTTTTGGTCTATTTCAATCCGTGAGCCTCTTTTACCAACTCGCCCAATACCTCGATGCTGTCGCATACAAGGTGTGGCTGCTTTGGAGCGGCGTCGCATACCTCGAGGGTAGTTTCGCCCGAAAGTACCAACACACCGAAGGCTCCTGCGTTGTGTGCCATCTCGATATCGGTGTAGATGCGGTCACCCACCATTGCCACCTCGTCGCGCTCGTATCCGAAGCGACCAAGTATTCCCGACAACATATTTGGATCGGGCTTGCCGAGGGTGATGTCGGGGCGACGACCTGTGGCGTGAGCCAAGCACTCGCAAATCGAGCCGCAGTCCACCAATACGACCTTCTGGTCGGTTGGGCATACGCGGTCAGGGTTTGTCGCTACGTAAGGCAGTCCCTGCGAAATCCACCATGCAGCACGGCAAAGACGATCATATTGCAAGGTCTTGTCGAACGCTACTACCACTGCGTCGGGTACATCGTCTGCCGAGTCGGCTGTCGAGATAAATCCCGCCTTCTCGAACTCTGCCACCATCGAAGGTGTGCCGAGCAAGAAGAGACGCTTTGCCTCGGGGTAGTGCGTCTTGATGTAGTCGATGGTTGCGATTGATGTGGTGTACATCTCCTCGCGTGTAGCCTCGATGCCGAGCTTCGCCAACTTTGCGAGGTAGTCCGAGATGCCTGCCGATGGATTGTTGGTGAGGAACGAGTAGTTGAGTCCCATCTCCTTCACGCCACCCAAGAACCCCTTGGTGTATGGGAAGAGCGTTGCACCAAGGTAGATTGTGCCATCCATATCGAGTGCAAAGTGCTTGAGCTTACGCAAACGCTCCATCAATTCGTCGTGCGAATAGATCGAACGATACCTGTGAAATTCTGCCATAATATTTTGTTGTTATTGTAGTTAGTGCAAACTTTAACAAACAAAGGTAACCCTTTTTAACCATTTCGCCAAACTTTCTTAAAGAAAGTTGAATAGAGTAAAGGGATTAGGGGGAATGAGATGAAATTACTCGAAAAAGCTATCTGTCCTATCGCGTCAAAAAAAAGCTTAGGGCTAACCGAGTTACCCCGATTAGCCCCGAACTTGATATCTGCTAAGAATTAGTATACCAAATCGTCGCTTTCGCTTCCGAAGCCCGGAAGAACTGCGCTATCGCCATAGCCACGCTCGGCTACGACTTCGTATGTGTCAATCTTTGGAGCAGAATAGCTCAACAAAATCTCCTTTTTCATAGTTCTCAAAACTCTTTAATTGTTAAACCATCCTTTAGTTTGCAGCTACTGTAGGGTCCGATGACAAATGCTGGCAACCATCGTAGTTGGTTGTGCCGGTCCAATCGGTGCTGTTGCGACTACCGTAGATGTACTCGAAGTAGTTTTCGCCTGTAAACAAGAACTCAGGCTTGTATAGCAAATCCGAATCATCCCATACCAATCTTACGCCTCCGACGTGGCAATTTACTGCTGTAGGCAGATCCTTGTTACGCACCGAGCCGGTTACCCAACCTGCTGCAATGCCTTCGCTTGCATCAACGTCGCAGTAAGCCTTCGCACCTGTGATAGGCGAGGAAGTCAAAGCCGAGATACCGCCGGCAGCTCCATTCGCTACATTTGCGATGGTTCCCGAGAAGAGAACTTTACCTGTATTTACAAAATTAACATTTTCGCCTGCGGTTATGGTAGTGACATCTGCAGGAATGCTGGAGAAGAGACCACCGACGCGAACTTTACCGCTGGCGTGTGTTGATTTACCCGTGTAGGCAACCTCACCGATGTTCAAGATAAGACCTGCCTCGGTGAGTTTCTGGCTAGTACCACTGATTAGTCCCAAACCGGCTATGTAGAGACCTCCACCGCCTGAATATGTTCCTCCGAAGGCAATCTTGCCACTATTGGTAAAGCCATTTTTAATAGTCAAGGATTTGATTGAGTAACCGGAAATACCACCCATATATACCGTTTCGGCTTTCTGTTGTCCGTTGTGGATAATATTACCGCTATTCGAGCAGCCATCGAGGGTTGCACCCGACACGTTGTAAGCGTATCCGTCAAGGTACATAGTTTCGCTTATCTGGGCTGTTTCGGTGATTATGACATTACCTTTCTGCTGGAAATTGGTAAAGGTGATAGTCTTGTCAATTGTGTAGGAGAATCCTCCTTGATAGATAGTACCTTTTTTCGTATCGGTTACAATACCGGAGATGATTAAGTCACCCTGGTTCGAGCAGTTCTTGATGTATCTGTCGTTGTATGGACAAGCGACGGAGATACCTCCCAAATAGCAACGACCCTTTATTGTAGCCGAGATCTCAATATCACCGTAGTTGTGGCAATCATCCATGCTACCAAGACGATACTGATAGTGGTTACCGCCACCAATACCTGCAGCGCAAAGAGCATTCTCACCTGTAGCTCCACTTCCCGGATCATAATCACAGGTTCCCGATACGGTTATCCTACCCTTATCATCCAGAGGCTTGCCGTCTTGTCCGAGAGCACCGTTTACAACTCTTGTAAAGAGGCCTGTTCCCGACGTATTTCCGTTTGCCATTTCGGCAAAGATTCCGCCAACATTTACCGACTTCTTGTAGGTACCCGAGAGTGTGATATTACCCGTATTTACAACGTCTGTAGCGGTCTTTCCGGTGACATTCAAAGCACCGATACCTCCTACGCAGAGTTTGCTGCTTGGCAGGTCGCACTTAACTTCAATATTACCGCTATTAGTCAAGTTCTTGAGGTTACCACCCGCAAATCGTCCAAAGATACCACCTGTGTACACGGTGCCACCGATTGTAGCCTTTGCTTCGAAGGTGATATTACCTGTATTCTCAAACTTATCAGGAACAGTGGTAGATGACGAGTAGCCCTGGATACCACCAACATACACATTCTTTGTAGTAGATGCCTCGTTTCCGATTGTGATGTTTCCGGTATTCTTTGCCTTCTTCGGAGTCTTGCCATAGTAGCCGTTACTCGAGTTTCCTCCGGCATACACACCACCTATATGTATCGAAGATGTCGCACCTGCATACTTTCCGTTGTAGGTAATATTGCCATTGTTGATACCCTCGGCATTGTTACCCGAATGAGGACCAAAGACGCCCGCTACAACAATCGGATGTGTTGCACCAGCTGTATCGTCGTCCATTGTGAACGAGGCACTAACGGTAATATCGCCATTATTTGTCCACACACCGGTTGGAGTACCGGAAGTCTTAAATCCAACACAACCTGCAATGGCAAGAAGCTCCTCTTTATCCTTGTTAAGTGATGCAAGTTTAATATTACCCGAAATGGTAATGTCACCATTGTTTGTACATCCGCCCGTAGTTTTGATACGACCGAAACCAACAATACCACCAATACGATAGTAGAAAGCTTTGCCATTAGCTACAGAATTTACCCAATTCTCCTCGGCAGAGGCAAGAATCTTCAACTCCGCATTGTTGGTGCAGTTCTTAAAGTAGTGGTCGTTTGTAGCTTCTGATCCATTGCCATAGAAAGCTCCTGCGACACCTCCTGCAAGGGTACCGCGGATGCGTGCTGTCTCCTTCACGATAACCTCACCATAGTTGTGAAGCTCCTCGTTGTAGCAGTATGTCGAATAGCCGACAACACCACCGATATTGATAGACTTGTAGATTCCGTCGGCTTCGATCTTAGCGCGATTGGTGCAGTTCTTGAAATCTGCGCCATTGGTATAGCCTGCAATACCGCCAACAAGTACAGCACCCGATGCACCACCATCGCTATGGAAGTGAGAGTTGAGGGTAACAGCACCGTTTGCGGTATTTTCGCAACCAACCAGATTTGCGCCCTTGTTTCCGCAACCCAAGATACCTCCGATATGAGGACGAGAGATACCTACCTTGCTCTCTGCGCTCGAAGTACAGAGGTAGCTGATAGCAGCATCGTTCGTATTGTTGTGGACATCCGACTCTACAACCTCACCGTTTATCAGAGTTGTTGAATCGCCAAATCCTAAAACACCTCCGATGCACGGATAGATAACCAAAGTGTTGCTTGTAGCGGTCAAGTTTGCTACGGTAACAGCCACCTGATTGGTGCAACCAATAATGTCTGCACCGTATGCACGACCTACCAAACCACCATAGTTCACAATCGCTGCACTCTTATCCTCGTCCTCGGTTGGCTTCCACTCGAGGTTGCTGATGGTGAATGTTCCTACAGCCTTACAGTTTGTAATCGAGGCCTTCGAACCCTGATTCGCAGAGGTCAATGTGTTGGCAATAGAGCCCATAATCAACTCGCCATTCGACACGAGAGCTACACCCTCCAAGGTCAAATCCTTGATGGTTCCGCTTGTAGTGCCAAAGAGAGGAGCAGGGAGTCCGACAATCTTCTTGTCGTTACCATTGAATGTATAGCGGAAGCCATCGATTGGGGTCCACGCTGCACCCTCAGGAACAACGATATCATCCATCAACTTCGCCTCAACGCGAGGATAGAACTTAGCAGCCGATGCTATCTCGGCAAAGCTTTGCAAGTCAGCGAAATCGAAAATTTCGAATATTGCATCATCAACAGTATTCTCGACGAATGTGAAAGGAGCAAACTCGCGAACCTTTCCCACCGAGATAGGCTTGTTGTCGCTATCGAAACGAACCGCCATCTTCTTGCCATCAACAGTGTGGAGCGTAGCAACAAATACACCGTACTGACCTGCAGGAACAGTTACATAGACAGGCGTAGCCTCCTCGGCCTTAAGAGCCAAACCCTCGCCAAAAGAGAGGGTAATCTGATTGGATGTGCTCTCCTCCTTCACAACGAGCTGACCTGTCTCGCAACGTACGTAGTATGTACCCGAGATTGCGCCGTGCTCCGAAGTGATAACGATGCGCGACAATGTCTCCGAACCCTTAATGTTGAAGTTGAGGACACCTGTAAGGTGGTTGAGCGGAATGGCTACCGCAACCTCGTCCTCGCCCAAAACATCGGCATAGCCGTACATCGGAGCTGCGCCGTCAGCCAACTTCGCACCTGCGTATGTCTGTGATGCAGGGAAGGTAATAGGGTAGAGAGCAACCTCAATCTCCTTGTCCACCTCCTTGGTTGTGACGGTCTCCTCGCCTGTGTCGGGATCGACGTTTGTCTCTGTTATTGTCTCCTTGATGGTCTCGATGATGACCTTTGCATCCTCGGTTGGTGCAGGGTAGACAATGTTGTAAGGACGTGCCAACTCGCCTGGGAAGGTGAAGTTTGCAGCTGCGTGACCGTCCCACTCCGAAGAGAGTGCAGTCGATGCTACGCCATTCACTGCGATAGCATCGCCCTCGCTCCACTGAAGCGGGTAGAGATCACCGGCCTTTTTGCCGAGTTGCGTACGCGACTCCTCCAACGAGAGGGTGAGTGTGGTCTGAACGCCGTCGTTGCCAAGCTGAACGCCGACATCCTCAGTCACATCGGTTGTACACGCAACGGCGAACAACGCAGCAACTGACGTGAGAATAAGTGAAAACTTTTTCATTTTGTTGTTATTTAGTTTAGTTTAGTTTGTTGAGTTTATTTTTGCAAAGATAGTGAGACTTTTCGGTAAAATCAAAAATATTCAACAGAAAACCATATAATTATACATAGGTATGGGTGCGAAAGAGAAAAAACTGCGATTTTTTGCAGATTTTTTGCCCAGAGTGTTTTATTTTTCATAAAAGTATTCTATCTTTGCACCGATTTTCGGACCAAAACCATTCGCAATACGCTGTGAGGGAGCGGATGAAAGCGGGCAAAATCGAGTTCTTTGAAAAAACGAGAAAAAAGTTGTGCTAAAATTTTGCGGTTTAAAAAATTTTCGTTTACTTTGCACCTCGATTGGTGACTACACGCCGATGTAGCTCAGTTGGCCAGAGCAGCTGATTTGTAATCAGCTGGTCGGGGGTTCGAATCCCTCCATCGGCTCTAATCAATCACCAATCATTCGGGAAGATACCAGAGTGGCCAAATGGGGCAGACTGTAAATCTGCTGGTTTTTACCTTCGGTGGTTCGAATCCATCTCTTCCCACTTCGAAAAGCCGAGCGAAAGGAATTCGCAATGTGGCGCAATGCGGAAGTAGCTCAGTTGATAGAGCATTAGCCTTCCAAGCTAAGGGTCGCGAGTTTGAGCCTCGTCTTCCGCTCTCGTTATGACATAATGCAATAAGTCGGGGGCCAAGCGG
>JAZNHC010000124.1:0-17278 GCA_045576755.1 Alistipes sp. | reverse complement strand
GGAGCTGACCACCCTTATCCTCTACCGACTCAACGTAAACCTCAACAGTGTCACCAACCTTGAGATCTGCGTCATAGCGGAACTCCGATGCAGGGATAACACCCTCGCTCTTGTAGCCGATATTTACGATTACCTCGCGCTTGTTAATCTCGGTAACGGTTCCGTCTACGGTCTCGCCAACTGCGATGTTAGACATCGACTCGCCATAGAGAGCCTCGATCTGCTCTTTTGGCTGATCGTAAAGACCCGACTCGTTCTCAAACGCTGCCCAATCAAAATTCTCGACTGATACTTTTGTATTCTCCATACAATAAATTTTGCGATACAATCGCTCGTTAAAAAGTTAATAATAAGTGAATTATGCGCACGTGCGCCTTATGCGCGCACGATACGGATTGCAAAGGTATGTATTTTTTTTCAAATTACATCCTCTCGTCCCAATAATTTGCTATTTTTTTGATAGTTACGCTCTTCGATGCGGATGGCACAGGTGGTGAACCGAACTTTTTAGCATCAATTTCGGGCGAATAGTTGCAAAATTTGTATAAAAAAATTACCTTTACATTGAAAATCAGCAATGTTAAACTTTGTTGTCAAAAAATTATAAAAAATTTAACGATATGAAGATTTTACAAAGAACTTTCGCACTCCTGGTAGCGACCATTTTACTCTCGAATGTGGCTTTTGCGGCTGCTAAACGACACTATGTAGATGCAGCGACGCTGACCATAATCAACAAGACACACAACGACGGCTTGCCATTCAATCGTATCGATGCAGACGGATTTGAAATTCCGGACTCCGCCAAGAAACCTATGCGCAACTCGACAGGTCTGGCTGTGGTATTTAGCACGGATAGCCGTTCGATTAGTGCCAAGTGGAGTACCGTATCGAAATCTTTAGGTGCGAATATGACACCTATCTTCCATAGCGGTCTCGACCTCTACATCAAAGATGGTAATCGTTGGGTATTTGCAGGTGTGGCTCGTCCTAAAACAAAAGGTGTGACCGAGCACGAGTTTGTTATGGTTAAGCGTATGGCAGAGGGTGTGAAGGAGTGTATGCTCTATCTGCCTATGTTCAACAGCGTTACCTCGCTCGAGATAGGTGTGGACGAAGGTGCTTCGATTCAGCCTATTCCGTCGCCATTCAAACACAAGATTCTCTTCGTAGGTTCGAGCCTTACACACGGAGCATCGGCTGGTCGTCCGGGTGCTTGCTATGTGGCTCGTATGGGTCGTATGCTCAATGCCGAGACTCCGAATATCGGTCTTAGTGGTAAATGCCGACTCGACGACTTCTTCGCAAATATTGTCTGCAATACCGAGGCTGATGCATACGTATTCGACACCTTCTCGAACTCCACAAAGAAGATTATCGAGGAGCGTCTTTACAACTTCGTGAAGCGCATTGTGGCGGCACATCCTGACAAACCTATGATCTTCTTGCAGACCATTAAGCGGGATGCGGGATACTTCAATCTGGGTGCTCGCAAGCGTAATGACGATCAGCGTGAGGCTGCCGAGAGATTGATGGCAGATATCTGCAAGGAGTTTCCGAATGTATACTTCATCAATCCGGGCTTTGAGGTCGGAGATGATGGCGAGGGCACCGTGGATGGAACTCATCTCAACGACCTCGGTGTTCAGCGTACGCTCGACAACGTCGTGCCTAAGGTAAAGAAGATCCTCAAGAAGTACGGCATCAAGATTAAGTAGGGTAGTTGCTGAACTTTGGAGGTGAGAGTTATGGGAAGAAGAGTATACGGAGTGTTGTTGGCAGTGGCAATGGTGATTGTGCCTGCCATGGCGCAAGCCCAGATATACGCCAAGTTGAACGCCCTCTATGCGGTTGTGGGTATAGTAAACCCTCAGCTCGAATTTGTCGTGGGACCTCACTCTTCAATCTCGATAGATCCGATGTTCTCGCCCCACAAAACCATTAAATGGGGTGATCGTGATAACATTCACGCCTTGTTCGGAATATTGCAAACGGAGTATCGTTTCTACATCAAGCGCGAGGCACGAGGCTTCTATGTGAGTGCTAACGCAGGTATGCAAGCGTTCGATATTTCGCGCCCATATCTCTTTCCCGAAGGCAAACTCGTAACATTCAATGCGGGCTATGGCAAGGGCTTCGGACTTATGGCAGGAATAGGTATCGGCTATTCGCACACCTTCAAGGAGCGCTGGGTGGTGGATGCCTTCTTCGCCTTTGATCGTATGTGGAGTTGGTACAACGGTTACAATGCCGACGGCTCTATAAACCTCTTCCCGCGTCATCGCGAGGAGCCAAAATTCCCGGATCCTTTCAATGGCTCGGCAGAGTGGTTGCCGTCGAAGATTGGTGTAGCTATCGGTTACAAGATTTTTGACCCGACGCAGCCTCGTAAATCGTGTAAACAACGCAGAGTAGAGCGACTGCTATCCGAATAGACAAAGTCGTTAAAAAAAACTGCTGCCCCAAAAGGGCAGCAGTTTTTTCATTATATCCTTTGAGTGCGTGTAATCACTCTATTACGCTACGTAGTAGTGCGAAGCCAACTCGGTGAACGAAGCAACCTGCTCGTCGATCCAAGCCTGATCGCGACCAAGCTCCTCAGCCAAGATCTGTGCTACACGTGGAGCAGCCTTCTGAGCCTCGCGTGCATCAACGAAGAGGAGGCGTACACGGCGTGCCAATACGTCATCCACTGTGAGAGCCATCTCGTGACGGATAGCCCAGAGCACCTCAGCTACGGTGTAGTCGTACTTCTCCGACAACTTCTCGCCGAGTGCAGGGTTCTGCTTAATCATATCGAGGATTGCAGGCTCGTCAGCACCATATACGTACATATGGTCTGCCAAGTTTGGATTTGGACGCCAGCCGTGAACCTTCAACTTGCGGGTTACACACTTACGCTTCTCAACCTTGTTCAACTTGATAGCCTTATCAACGGTATCCTCTGCCATCTTACGATACGAAGTCCACTTTCCACCGGTGATAGTGATGAGGTCGTTGTCCGAAACGATAACCTTGTGCGAACGCGATACCTCCTTCGACTTCTTACCCTCCTTCTTAGGCGCTGCGAGTGGTCGCTGACCTGCAAATACCGACACGATATCGGCACGGGTTGGAGCAGGCGTCATGTAGAGACCTGCGGTGTTGAGGATGAACTCGATCTCCTCGTCGAGTGGACGTGGCTCGCTCTCGGCTGTTGGACGCTGGATGTCGGTAGTACCAACAACCACCTTGTCGTGCCAAGGCACTGCAAACAATACACGACCATCCGAAGTCTTTGGAACCATAATAGCGTAGTCGCTCTGCAAGAACTTCATATCGAGAACGATGTGAACACCCTGCGAAGGAACAACCATCTTTGGCTGTCCCGGCTCGTCCATCTGCAAAATCTCGTCTACGAAGCAACCTGCAGCGTTGATAACTGCCTTAGCCTTTACGGTGTACTCCTTACCCGAGAGAAGATCCTTGGCTACAACACCTGCAACCTTACCCTTTTCATCGTGCAAGAGGGTTACAACCTCGGTACGGTTGGCAACAACTCCACCGTGCTCAACACAAGTCTGTGCGAGGTTACAAGCCATACGAGCATCGTCAAACTGACCATCGTGGTAGACAACACCACCCTTCAAACCCTCGGCAACCGAAGTTGGAAGGTACTTGCGAAGAGTCTTTGCTGTGATGAAGCGTGAACGACCATAACCAAAACCGAACGAAAGGATGTCGTATACGGTCAAACCGCAGAAATAGAGGAAATTCTCCCAATGGCTGTAGTTCGAGATAACGAAAGCCTGGTCCTTAACGAGGTGTGGCGCATTCTGCTTCATCAGGCCTCGCTCGTGGAGAGCCTCACGCACCAAGTCTACCTCCAACTTCTGAAGGTAACGTACACCACCGTGAACGAGCTTTGTCGAACGGCTCGAAGTACACTTGGCGAAGTCCTCGCGCTCAAAGAGCGCTACACTGTAACCGCGCGATGCGGCATCAACAGCACAACCAAGACCGGTTGCACCGCCACCTACAACGACGAAATCCCACACCTTGTCGGTGTTTTCGAGTTGTTTGAGTAAATTTTCTCTTTGCATTTTTTGAGTTTTATTTGGTTTCTAATATCAGATCCGATGCTTTTAACCTCACAAAGTTAGGCTCTTTTGTTGAGAATGCAAAGAAAAAATCTAAGAAAAAGAGGCTTAAAAGATAATTTTTATCTTTTTATGTGCCTATTATAGCAGAAAAAGGCAAACTCACCGTGCGATGAATTTGCCTTTTTATAGAAAAACAGATCTCCTAATCGTCAATTCCGATAAAGCGTCCGTCCGAACCAAACTTAAGGTCGAGGTCATTGGTCAACTCCACCTCGTAGCCATATCGCTTGCGCTCGATCTTCTCGATACCTGCCGAGGCGAAATGTTCGGTGATGTAGCCTTGAATCTTGACAGGGACAATGCCGGCAGGCATCTTGCCGTTGCGATTTTTTACGCTCTCCCACTTGCCCGTAGCATCGAACTCGATCTTGGTGCCGTCGTCGAGAATTACGGTGTAGTCGTTGTCCGAAATGTCTTTGTCGTGGCTCGCTGCAACAACCTTGTTGTCAGCGAAATAGCTCTTCAAAAATTTTTGCGCTCCCTGAGGCAGTTTATCTGCGGTAATGGCAACATCCTCGGCCATTGTCGGGGTAACCGCAAGCGTGGCGATGGCCAACGCTGAAAGTAAAATCTTTTTCATAATATACGGTTTTTAACTGTTGTCGTATTAACAACGAAAATTTATTCGATTTTATTGTGTTTGTCTGTCAAAAATACAAAATAAATGCCAATTTTTGAAATGTTATGCGGTGAGAGGCTCTCGCACTTCGCGCATATCGTATGTTTTGATTGATTTAGAAATGCCGAAGATAAAAAGAACGATACTTGCGAAAAGACTCTTTTTAGCGTATATTTTGAGTTATTTTTGGTGCGAAATTTGGAGAAATGAGAAATTCTGTTTATATTTGATAACTGAAATAAAGTTTAGGAGGATTTATTATGGCACAGCAAGAGAAAACCCGTTATAGCGATGCCGAGTTGGCCGAATTCAAGGAGTTGATTTTGAAGAAACTCGAACAGGCCCGTCACGACTATGAGGAGTTGCGTTCCAGCATAAGTCGTGTAACAGGCAACGACACCGAGGATACTTCGCCAACCTTCAAGGTCCTCGAAGAGGGCGCTACAACCCTTTCGAAGGAGGAGTGCGAGCGTTTGGCTGCTCATCAGTCGAAGTTTATCCGTAACCTCGAACTCGCGCTTGTGAGAATCGAGCACAAGACCTATGGCATCTGCAAGACCACCGGTAAGCTTATTCCGCGTGAGCGTCTGTTGCGCGTCCCGCACGCAACCGAGACTATCGAGGCTAAGGAGTCGAGAAAATAGTACATCTCACCATACTACAAAAGTTATGCGCCACTCTCATTGCGAGGGTGGCGCAAATTCTTACAAGGTAAGGGTGTCCAACAACTTTTTGGACACCCTTACCTTTTGTGCGCTATTTTGTAAGCGAATAATCTGTACCTTCGGTAATCTTGGTCTCGGTGTACTCGTTACCAAAGGTGTCTACTGCCACCACCTTGATAATGGCATCCTTGTTCTTAAGCTTGTACTTGTACATATGGCGACAGCTACTACCGTTACCTGTACCGCTCTCGCTTGTGCCCTGAATGCCGAGGCGCAGACCTGTGTAGTACATATCGCTGGAAGTCTCGGTCTTAGGGGTAAACGGAGCTGAGAGTGAACCATCGCCCGACATAGCTGAAACTTTTGGTCGGCTCACATAAGGAACAAGTTCCATATTGCCCGTGTATACGCCATCCTCGTAGACCTTGATAGTCCACTCCGCGTCGGAGAAGTATACATTTGCCATAAGGTAATCTTCGCCAAATCCAAAGGCGTAGTAACCCTTTGTGCCGTAGGTGTTGGTGCCCGAAATAGCACCTCCGGTTATGGCATTTCCGCGGTACAGACGCATCTGATGCTCGCGGGTATTCATTCCGGCGTGATATCCCGAATAGTACCAATCGGAGAAGGTGTTGCCGTTGCTGATGAATACACCAAAGCCGTTTGGCGAGCCGTCACAACACATATTCGATGACCACCAGCATCCGCAGACTGCACCTACATTGTGCTCATAGACATTGTTGTAGCCTGTGCCATAGAGTCTGTGGTTGTAGGTCTGGATAATGTGGGTGTGTCCCGACATAATGTGAGCCTCCTTGTATGTGTTGAGCAACTTCAGTACATCCTGGGTATGGTGAGAATCCTTGTTGTAGAACGGAATGTGTACACAGAGTACTACAACCTTATCCTTCGGAACAAGAGCCAAGTCCTGCTTCAACCACTCCCACTGCGAATCGAGGAATCCCAACACATAGTTGCTCGACGAAAGGTTGGTGGTGTATACGATATCGCGCATACCTATAATATGTATATCGCCACGATTGAACGAGTAGTTCACCGGACCAAACATATCCTCGTGCTCGCGCTGAGCCGCAAGTTCGAATGAGGAGCTGCGCTCGTCGGCATATATAGGATTTGTCGAGCTGTAGTGAGTGTTATCGTGGTTACCCATAACTTGGAATACCGGTAGACCGATGCTCGACTTGGCAAAGCCGTCGCGCATATCGTCACGATAGGCTCCGGTGTTGGTTCCGTTGCTGTTCGAGATGATATCACCGAGCGTGATGCCATAGCAAGGAACTTCCTTCGAAAGCTCGGTGATATGGGTCTTGATGCCAGGGATAGCCTCGTTCTTAAATCGCTTCAGCTTCGATGATGTTGATACCTGTGGGTCGCCGAAGGTGACCAACGCAAACTTATTCTCCTTGCCGTTTGGCAGTGGAGTGAGCGTGAAGTCGTACTGAGGCGTGTTGCTCGGGTACTTCTTGTAGAAGCACGGCTGACCATACTCGTTGAGAGGCACCTCATACTCCGATGGCAGCGAGATGAAGATGTACCAAGTATCTCGCGAAACATTGATCGAATAGTAACCCTTGCTGTCAGTCGAAACTACCGAGAATCCATCCGATACGGCAACGCCCGAGATAGGATTTCCGTTGATGTCCTTTACATATCCGAAGACTGTCGGGTAGGTAATCTCAAGGTCGTCTATCTCGACCTCCAATGGAGCCAATGCCGATGTTATGCCCGGGTTGTATACAATGGTCTTGAACTCGCGGACAATGCCGGCTTTCAATCCGCTACCATTCCAGGTGCAGGTCATCTTCTCGCCATTGGTGTCGAAGAACTCCACATTGCAACTTCCTGCATTGCCGGCAGGTAACGAAATGTAAAATACGCTCTCCTTGCTTGTCGAGAGCGTGTGGTTTGCAGGCAAAGTATAGGTTACACTATTTGTGGCATCTGCGCTTGGGGTTACGGTAGCAGTCGAGCAATTGACATTAAATACACCGGCGAGCTTTGACTCCGATGATGTGATTGTAACCTTCTGCAGAGCCAACCCCTCGTGTGCACCTTTAACGGAGAAACGAAGGATGCCGGAGAGGTGTTTTAGCTCGATGGTGCTGCCCTTGGTGGTATTGTATCCACACATTGGAGCGCAACCTGCAGAGTATGTACCTTCGATGTACGACTGCTCGGCAGCGAATAGAACCTTTGGCGATTCGGCTGTTGTTGCAGAGGTGTAAGGGTAGGTTACGCTGTATGGATAGTTGAGTGTGGTGTTGAAAGTGAACTCCGCCAACGATGCATTGCCTGCATTGATAACAGCTGCCTGCGATTCAATACCGTTTACGACAATTTTGTCACCCTCGCTCCAATATACGGGGTAGCTGTCGCCACTCTTATCTCCCAACGAAGTACGAGTGTTGGTCGTAGCCACGGTGATGGTTGTGGTGCCATTGCCTTCGATATAGTTGTCCGTTGTGGTATCGGTCTGGCAGCCGATAAGCATAACCGGAAGTAGGGCAACTATTGTCTTGAAAATGTTTTTCATTGTAGTATAGGTTTGTTGTTTTGTTTCACCTGTATCTCGGTGAAAAACTCGGTTGTGAACTATTCGAGGGTTAATTCTACAAATACCGGGTTGTGGTCAGAAGGGTAGTGCATACCACCGTCAATCTTGTACTTGTCGCGATTTACGGTGTACTTTCTAACCCTTATCTTGCCTTTGTCTGTCGAGTGGATATAGATCTGGTCTATGCGGCGGTTCGACAGAGTGAAGTTCTTTTCGGTCTCTTTCGATCCGTTGAATGTGCCGATTGTGCCACACTTATCCTCGGCTACAAGAAAACTATCCTCGTAGTACTCGAGCATAAAGTTGTGGAATGTCTGTCCCGGGCGAGCATTCATATCGCCAACAACGATTGTTGGGAGTCCCTCCTTGTTGTACAATTTGTCGAACTCGACGAGAAGACGACCTGCGTGACCGTTAGCCTCCTTCTTGAGTGGGCCGTGTGTGGCAATGAAGAAGAACTTCTTACCGCTCTTCTTGTGAGTTACGACGGCGGTCAAGGCTGCACGATAGTGACGTTTGCAGTCCCAACCTTTGGACATCTCTTCGGGGGTAGGCGAGAAGTAGTATATCGCCTGCTGGCTGAACTCAAATGCCTTCTTCTTGAAGAAAACGGCGTTGCCTACAACCGACTTGTGGCCTTCAGGATAGGTGTTTATCCACCAAAGTTCGTACTTCTTGCTGACGAGTCTTTTGAGGTCGTCGCGGCAGACATCTGTCACCTCCTGCATACCGAGAATGTCGCAGTCGAGCTTGTTGATAAGCTTGGCTACAGCCTTTTTCGAGTTGTCCCAGTTGCGGGTTTCGGTGGTTGCACCCTTTCTAATCTGCCACTTGCGCGCCGAGTGTGACCATACGTTGTATGAGCCGATGCGCAGATTGAGCTCAGACGATGTTTGCTTTGGTCTTGCATCAGCCGCAAAGAACATTGTGAGTGCTGCTAAGAATAGTAATAATTTTTTCATTGTAGTTGTGTTTTATAGTTGTTTTTTCTCGCTCTCGCCCGATCCGTTGAAGGTGCCGATGCGGATGTTGATCTCGGATGATTGACGAGGCTCTGCATCGGTGATAATTACCGTAAATAGAGCCGCTACAGCAGTAGAAATCTTCTCATTGCCTTGGTTTAAGTAGGTTGTGTATGGTTAGGTTCTTCGCAAAGTTAGAATTTTTTTGTGGAGAAATCAAATAATTTCACAATTTTATTCACTTTGTGAATATTTCTCTTGCGCAACGTATGTTCACTCGTGCTATCTGCTCAACTCGATTATCGCTCCCACAGGGCAGTGGTCGGATGGGAACAACAGCTTGTCGCCAATCATATATCTGTCGGTATAGACCTTGTGAGATATGACCTCGTATTTTAGCTCGTTGCCTCGGATGTAGATGTAGTCGATAGTGCGGTCTTTTGGTGTTTCGCGCACCTCTGCTCCGTTCATTGTGCCCGAGATCTCCGACTTCTCGCCAGCAATATTGCGAGTGTCGTCGAAGCGGGTACGGATAATCTGCGAGTAAGGCATCTCTGGTCTGTCGTTCATATCGCCAACCAAGATGACAATTTTATTGTCGGGATTCATCTGCTTTTCGCGCTCGATGATGAGGTGTGCGCACTTCTCGCGTACGGAGGATGTCAGTGGGCAGTGCGTCACCATAAAGATAAATTCAAAGCCTGTCTTCTTGTCCTTCACCGTAGCGCTCATAACAAAACGCCAGTGGCGCACCTTCTCCTCTTTCCAGGTTCGGCTCGGAGTGTCGGGCGTAGGTGAGAGCCAGAACACCTGCTTGTTGGTCACCTTGAAGCGATCTTTGCGCCAAACCATACCGTTTGCAAGACTCCTCTTATCCTCTTTATCCGAAATCGAAGGGTCGGGGCGTTGAAACCACCACTTATACTTGCCGCCAGCCCTCTTTACAAGCCCGGGCAATTCCTCGCGAACAAGATTTCCACCCTCTTGCACTCCGAATATATCCCAATCGGCATCGACTATCATCTGTGCCACCGCCTCGCGCGAATTCTCCCACAGACGCTCCTTTGGGGCTTTCTTCTCCTTATTAACCAACGAGTTACGCTGGCGGTTGCCCCAAACGTTGTAGGTACCTACGTTTATGCGCATCGAAGTCTGTTGTTCGGCATCTCGCTTGGCTTGTGCAGGCAGAGCAACTGCCAGCGCCACGATCAAAAGTAGTAAAGTTTTCATTATCATAAGGTCTTTAATTTAGATGTACGTTACTAAAATAACTCCAATTGGTCGATTTTGTGGTTGAAACTTTTGCGATGGTAGGGCGAAAGGCCAAATTCGCGTACTGCCAAGCGGTGCTCGCGAGTAGGGTAGCCCTTATTTTTTGCCCAACCATACATCGGATACTCCTCGGCAAGTCGCAACATATAGTCGTCGCGGAAGGTTTTGGCAAGTACGGAGGCCGCAGCAATATTGGCATATTTGCCGTCACCCTTGACTACACACTGGAACGGCAGTTGCAACTTCGAGTAGAAGCGGTTGCCGTCTATGGCAAGGAACTGGGGTTGAGGGTTTAACTTCTCGACAGCCAACGACATACCCTCGAACGATGCATTCAGAATGTTTATCTCGTCGATGCGCTCTGCCGAGACCTCCTGCACAGCCCAAGCTATCGCCTCACGACAAATAATGTCGCGCAGCGCGTAGCGATTTTTTTCGCTCATCTGCTTCGAGTCGTTCAAGAGGGGATGGAAGAAGTCGGGCGGAAGAATTACGGCTGCGGCAAAGACCGAACCTGCAAGACAACCTCGTCCTGCCTCGTCGCATCCTGCCTCCAACAATTCGCGCTGAAAAGAGTTCTCCAACATAATTTTTGTGGTTTTATTGCTACAAAGTTACTATTTTTTGGTGAATTTTCATTCGAAAAGAGTATCTTTGTGCATGCAACTTACGGCAGTTACACGAAAATCGGCTATGATGGCACTGACACTGTTTGTGGTGATGCTCGTCGCTACAATGGTGCGCAGGGCTGTTGCGCCCTATGGAGTAGAGATGGCAGGTGTCGAAGATACAAATGGCGTGCTTGCTGCGATTGTTGCTTCGGTGTTGTTCTTGGGTGGCGGTGTACTCGAGGGTAAGATATTTCCTCGCACAGGCTTGAATAACGGATATTCTACATTGCCGATACCACTCTATGCTCTGTTGGCGTTTGGTGTCGCCCTTTCGTCGAATATTGCAGTTGCTGCATCTGTGTCATTTATCCTTGCGCTGGCTATCTATCTGCTAATCAATTCGCTACTCACGGCAAACAATAGGGATTCGGTTTTCTTTGCGTCGATGTTGTTGGGTATAATGGCGCTCATCTATCCCCCTTCTGTTGTGCTGTTTGTGCTGTTGCCACTCTCGGTGGTGGTGCTTGCCCTCTCCATGCGCCATCTGCTGCTGATGGTTGTGGGCTATACACTACCATTTTTGGCATCATCCTACGTGTCGTGGTATGCAGGAAATGAATTTTTGTCTTTTGGTGAGGGGTTGATCGAGAACTTCCTCACACCTCGAATGGTACCATTTGTCGAGATACCGTATGTGGCTATAACGATGATTGTAGCCGTTGTAGGGGTGTTGTTGTGGGGCGCGGTTTATGTAATTATACACCCTGACAAGATGTCTCGCTTGACAAGAGTAAGACGTTCGTTGCATCTCTTAATATGGAGTACGGTGATCATCTTGACGATGCTCTTTGTGCCGTCGTGCGATCTTACACTCATATCGATACTCGCAGTGCCGCTTGCTCTATTGTTGAGTTTTATGCTCGGTGCGCTACCGAACAACTACTCCACAATAGCCTATTGGGTGCTACTCGCTATCTATGCGGTGCACCTCTTTGTTGCCTGATTTTAAGGGGAAATATTGCTATTTGAATGCCGATTTCAACTTTTCGACCAACTTGCTCTGAATGGCGTGTTCGGTTGAAAGTATCATATTTTTGATAGCCAAAGGCGTCGATTTACCGTGACCGATGATGGTCGGGGCATTGATGCCAAGTACGGGTGTTCCGCCGATGTTCTCGTAGTTCAACCCCTCCCAGAAGAGGTTTGTCGAGCCTGTCGAGGCGTTAATCGAGTATAGACCTTCGGCAAGTTTCAGCACGATATTGCCGACAAATCCGTCACACACAACAACATCTGCAATCTGCGATGTAAAGATGTGCGAAGCCTCGATATTACCCACGAAGTTGTAGCGGTTGGTGTCGTGTCCGACCTGCATCAATTCGTGTGTAGACTTGGTTTGCATATCGCCCTTACTCGATTCGACTCCGATGTTCAGAAGGGCAATACGCGGGTTTTCAATTTCAAGTACCGACTTTGCATAGATAGAGCCGATGAGGGCATATTGTTCCAATACATCGGGTCTGCAATCTACGTTGATGCCGATGTCGAGAATCATCACAGGCTTGCCCGTGATGGTGGGTATTACGGTGGCGATGGTTGGACGTATGATGCCTTCGATGACCTTGATAACCTGAGTCGCTCCGACCATCATAGCGCCCGTTGAGCCTGCGCTTGCAAAGCCGTCAATCTGCTCTGCTGCAAGCTGTTTGAAACCGACTACGATACTCGAATCAGGGCGTTGCTGAAATGCACGAACCGGATGGTCGCTCATATCGATAACCTGTGAGGTGGCAACGATATCGAATCGCTCTGCCGGACAGTTCTCCTTTGCGAGAACTTCGCGTATACGCTTCTCGTCGCCATACAACACGATACGGCTCTCCTTGCTCACAGCATCGAGTGCCATAATAGCACCTTTCACCGCAGCATCAGGGGCGAAGTCGCCTCCCATAACGTCCAATCCGATTCTGATCATAGTCGAATAAGTCACTTAAAATGACGAAAAAAGCCTGCAAACTTTGCGGTAAGCAGGCTTCGTTCTCAAAAAATGCATAGAGCAAACTATGCCTCTACCTTCTTCTCGATAGCCAACTTGCCACGGTAAAAACCGCACTCAGGGCATACACGGTGATAGAGAACTGCCGAACCACAGTTCGAGCAGGTTACGACTGTTGGAACAACAGCCTTGTAGTGAGTTCTACGCTTGTCTCGACGGGTTGACGAGACTTTGTGTTTTGGATGTGCCATAACTGTACTCTATTTTTAAGTTTTACCTATTTTATATCCTCGTTTACAATTGAGTTCTACTCTTCCGCCTCGGCAGCCTCATCGTCGGCTACGGTAAAGCGCGCCATCATTTCGGGGTTGCAACCGCCATCTTCGTGTACTCGGCGGTATGGCAGCGAGATTACGATGCTCTCGTAGATGTACTGCTTGAGCGAGAGTTGGTCGCCCTTTGCCATCCACATTACATCGCCATCGTAGTCGTGCTGCAAGTCCGAAAAACGAACTACGAGCATACCCGAAAATTCTACCGGAATGGTGCAGTCCTCAAGACAACGGTCGCACTCGACCACTACCTCTCCGGAGATTACGACATTTACATCGAGCTTGCTGTCGGAGCAGTTCAGGCAGGCGTGCACTTTGCAATTGCCACCCTTGATTTCGTTCGATTCCATCTCGCTGAACAGTGTGTCGTCCACCTCGAAATCGAAGGTGTGAAGACCGCTCTGCAGCGACATATAATCGATCACAAACTTGTTATTTGCTCCCATAATTGCTCCTATAATGGCGTAATTAGCGTGCAAATGTACGACAAAATTGCAAACTTTGCAAAGTTTTCTCGCGAAAGTTGCTATATTTGCAAGAAATATCACCCTGAATGCCATTTTAGAGGGGGTAAAATATAGATTATGAGCAGGTTTGTAGTGACGGTTTCGAGCCGTTTCGAGCAGTTGTGGCGATATAATATCGTTTTGGTTTGCGAGTTGTGCGATGCAGATGGTGAACGTATCGACTATCTCTCGCAAGAGAGCACTGTTGCTTCTGTTGGCAGCAACCTCACTGCTCCGCCTGCCGGCTACTCGGCGGAGCGTACATTGCGTTTGGAGAGTGGCGAAGGTGACTATATAAATATATTAGTATATGTTGTGCCAAATACTCTGCCTGCCACCGACGATATCTACGTGACGAAGCCGTTTCCGCTTATCGTAAAGGTCGAGCGCGGAGATGAGGTCATTGTAAGTTGCGCGTATGACATAAATCAGTGGTCGGGCGACAATATTGCGTTGGATAGAGTGGGCGCAAAAGAGGAGAAATAGACAAAAGAGTATGAAACAGAATTGGAAACCTTGTGCAATAGTAAATCCGGTACCTGCGGTATTGGTTAGTTGTGGTGATAGCCCCGAAAATTACAATATGCTGACTGTGGCGTGGACGGGCACAATATGCTCGGAGCCGGCGATGGCGTACGTCTCGATACGCCCCGAGCGCCACTCTTACGAGATAGTGAAGCGTACGGGCGAATTTGTCATCAATCTCACTACCGAGGCATTGGCAGAGGCGACAGATTGGTGCGGAGTGCGCTCGGGACGCAACTTCGACAAGTTCAAGGAGTGTGGATTGACTGCCGAGAAATCGGCTGTTGTGGCTGCTCCTTCGATTGCCGAGTCGCCAATCTCGATTGAGTGTCGTGTCAAGCAGATTATTCCGCTTGGCTCACACGATATGTTTATAGGCGAGGTGGTGAATGTGGCGGTAGACGAGCAGTATCTCGATGCCGAGACGGGTAAGCTCGATGTCGAGAAGATGCGACTTCTCGCATACGCTCACGGAGCCTATTTCGCTCTGGGTGAGCAGATAGGCACCTTCGGCTGGACGGTCAAGGGCTCGACTTTGCGCAAGGAACTTAAACGCGGAAAACAGAAAGCGCGCTAAAGATGAAGAACGGACTTGCAATCTTCGATTTAGATGGCACGTTGCTCGATACTATCGGCGATTTGTCGGAGGCGTGCAACTATATGCTCGCTCTGCGAGGACTCGGCTCGCACACCCGCGAGGAGTATCGCCGAATGGTGGGTAATGGCATCTTGCGTTTGGTGGAGCGTGCCTTGCCCGAGCATTTGCGAACTGCAGAGTATGTGGCTGATGCCCGACGCGACTTTCTAGCTTACTATATCGACCATATCGATTGCTACTCACGCCCTTACGATGGTGTCTGCGAGGTACTGCATGCGCTGCAGGATGGTGGTTGGACATTGGCGGTAGCGTCGAATAAGTTCGATGCGGGTACGAAAAAACTTATCGACAGCTTCTTCCCCGATATAACGTTCAAAGCGGTATATGGTAACCGCGAGGGATTTCCGTTGAAGCCCGATGCTGCGCTTATAGAGTTGATAATTGCCGAGTGCGGTTCTTCGCGCGAGAGAACCTATATGATTGGCGACTCGGGAGTGGATGTAGAGGCTGCAAAGAATGGGGGTGTTCGCTCGGTGGGCTGTTCCTGGGGCTTTCGTGCGCGCGAAGAGTTGGTGGAGCGAGGGGCGGATATTATTGTGGATAAACCCCTGGAACTGTTGCAAGTTTTGCAATAAATGGTTAATTTTGCAAGGTAATTATTACATATATGGCAGCAAGTGCAAAGGATATAAATCCTAATAACGAACCTACGGTAATCTGCCCTGAGTGCGGATTGCCGATCCCTGTAAGCATGGAACGATGCCCCTACTGCGGTATCCGTATGCCTCGTGGTTGCAAGATGTTGGCAATTCGTGTGGCTGTGGGTGTAGTGGTGGCTATTACAGCGATTGTATTACTTATAACTTTACTATAATGAAGAGATTAACTTATGTGGTAATCGCCTTGTTGGTGGTTACCGGTTTTGTTTCGTGCGATGACCCCAAGCCGTACAAGATGGTGAATGGTACGATTATTTGTCACACGCCCGAACGTCCTGCCGGCCAGCAGGATATGTTGCAATATGCAGCCGAGCCACTCGACACTGTGCGCGTTGGATTTATCGGACTTGGCTCACGCGGTAAGGGAGGTCCAAAGCGTTGGTCGCAGATCGAGGGTACGAAGGTTGTCGCTCTCTGCGACTTGAAGCAGGAGTGTATTGACAAGGCGCAAGAGTATCTCGACAGGGCAGGTCGTCCGCGCGCTGCGGAGTATACCGGATCGGATGATGCTTGGAAGAGGGTGTGCGAGCGCGACGATATCGATATTGTCTACGTGGCAACCCCATGGGCGAGCCATGTGGAGATGACGCTCTATGCTATGGAGTGTGGCAAACATGTTGCAGTTGAGGTACCTGCAGCCTTCACCTTGGAGGAGTTGTGGCAGATTATCGATACCTCGGAGCGCACGCGCAAGCACTGTATGATGCTCGAGAACTGCATCTACGACTTCTTCGAACTCACCGCTTTCAATATGGCAAAGCAGGGTCTGTTTGGCGAGATTCTCCATACCGAAGGAGCCTATATTCACAGTCTTGACCACTCGATGCGTCGCACGGATCGTACGTGGCGCGTCGATCATCTGCGCAAGTTCCGAGGCGATGCCTATCCTACTCACGGACTTGGTCCTTTGTGCCTTGTGTTGGATATTCATCGTGGTGACCGCTTCAAGACCCTGGTCGCAATGGATACTAAGGCTGTTATGGGCCCCGATATCTACGCCTCGGCACACGGCGAGAAGCTCGACGATTTTCAGAATGGTGACCAAACAACGACCCTTATCCGCACCGAAAACGGCAAGGTTATTCAGTTGCATCACAATATTGTAACGCCTCGCCCATACTCGCGCGACTACGCTTTGGTTGGCACAAATGGTTATGCCGTGAAGTATCCTATCGAGGCCTTCCGCATTGGTAACGAAGTGCCAGAGGGAGTTAGCCCGACAAGTCTCCGTGCTCATCCGTTTATGTCGGAGGAGGAGCGCGATGCATTGATGGAGCAGTACAAGCACCCTATCTTGAAGGAGGTTGGCGAGATGGCAAAGAAGGTTGGCGGTCACGGAGGTATGGACTTTATTATGGACTATCGCCTTGTATATTGTCTGCGCCACGGCTTGCCACTCGATATGGATGTCTACGACTTGGCGGAGTGGAGTTGCCCGGCGGCGTTGAGT
This sequence comes from Alistipes sp., assembly GCA_045576755.1. Taxonomy (GTDB): domain Bacteria; phylum Bacteroidota; class Bacteroidia; order Bacteroidales; family Rikenellaceae; genus Alistipes. The sequence continues at coordinate 306 of JAZNHC010000124.1, read as the reverse complement.
TCGATCTCTATCGCTCATGGTTCGGCACCCGTTGCTGTTCCCGACTTTACGCGCGGTGCGTGGAAGAAGATCGAGGGCTATGAGTTTGCCTTTGCTGAGTAGCTCCTTGCGTAAGAATAATAAAATATGCGACCCGAAAAGGTCGCATATTTTGTTGTGAGTATCAGTTAGAACTTGTAGAAGGCTCGGACAAAGAGGTCGTCAGCCTTGTAACCGCTATTGATATATGGCGGCTCGGAGTTCATATGCGAAAAGAGCGAGTATCTCGCATCCTTATCCTCGGTGGAGGAGTGGTAGGTCATAATG
>JAZNHC010000123.1:0-5556 GCA_045576755.1 Alistipes sp. | reverse complement strand
CCTATAGCACCTCCGAACGCCTTGCCGAGAGTTCCGGTGAGAATATCGACCTCGCCACGCAAGTTGTACAACTCGGTGATACCGCGTCCCGTAGCACCCAACACACCTGCCGAGTGACACTCATCGACCATCACCAAGGCGCGATACTCCTTTGCCAAGCGACAAATCTCGTCGAGTGGAGCGGCATTGCCATCCATCGAGAATACACCATCGGTCACGATAATGCGGAAACGCTGTGCCTGTGCACGCTTCAAACAATCCTCCAACTGCTCCATATCGGCATTGGCATAGCGGTAGCGCACCGCCTTGCAGAGTCGCACACCGTCGATAATCGAAGCGTGGTTCAACGAGTCCGAAATAATGGCATCCTGCTCGGTAAAAAGGGGTTCAAATACGCCTCCGTTGGCATCGAAACAAGCCGCATACAGGATTGTATCCTCGGTACCGAAGTAGTCGGCGATAGCCTTTTCGAGAGCCTTGTGAATATCCTGACAACCACAGATGAAACGCACCGACGACATACCGAAACCACGCTCATCCATAGCCTTTTTAGCCGCCTCGATAAGGCGTGGATTGTCGGACAAACCGAGATAGTTGTTAGCACAAAAGTTAAGACACTCCTTCTCTGCAACCTCGATAGCCGAACGCTGCGGTGAACAGATTACTCGCTCGGTCTTATAAAGACCGGCCTCTTTGATAGACTCCAACTCTTGTTGAAGATGTTGTTTGAAATCTCCGTACATAACTATATGTTTTTTAGCTTATTACAATTCGTACAATAGGTTATTGTGTCGAATATTGCTTACAATTTGTAACAATATCCAACGCAAAGATATAATTTTTGTGCTAAAAAATAGCCTGTTATAGCACTTTTTTACGAATGTACTTACAATTTTTAGCCCATTTTATCGCTATTCGACAAGCGGTATTTCGGCCTCACAAGCGTTCTCGACTTTCTCATATTCAATTTTTGCATTTTCAGATAAAGTATATAACTTTGTATGCAGTTTTTTGCAAAAAAGCGAATAAAACCAGCCTATCATAAGTGCTATGAAAAATTTTTACTCCATATTTATCATCGCAGCAACGCTTGTATGCAGTTGTCAGACCGATACCACAACAGATATGGAAAATCAGTCCGGTGCAACAATAACCCTCCTTCTCGACAATTCGCACAATACGGTACGCACCTCACTCGGCGAGAAGGCGGGTGAAACATACCCCGTATATTGGAGCGAAGGGGATCGCATCGCCGTAAACGGCATCGAATCAGCCGACGCACAAATCAACTCGGAAAATAGCACATCGGCAACGTTTACCATAGACGGTGAAGTGGGTAACACGTACAACATCACCTATCCCTACATTCCGACCACCACTGCCGACTCTCCTAAGGTAGAGTTCCCTGCCGAGCAGAGCTATGTGGAGGGAACATTCGGCAGAGGGTATGCACCCATGTGCGGCTACGGCACAAAGGGTTCGACCATAACTCTCATGCACCTTGCGAGTGCTATGCGTCTACCTGTAAAGGCAACAGTAGAGGGGGTAACACTATCGAAAATCGTAATTACCTCTACATCGAAAATCGCAGGCGAATTCTCGGTTGATTGCCATAGCACAATACTCAAAACCACCGAGAAGAGCACGAACACCATCACATATACCGTAAATAAACCACTCTCCACAACCGACGCCACCGTATGCTACATAACACTGCCTATGGGCGACAGAGGCTCTTGCACGGTAGAATTTATCGACTCCGAGGGTGGCACAATGTCTGCGTTGTGGAGTGCAAAGAATCTGAAGCGAGGCATCGTATACGAGTTCAAGGATATCAAATATAAGGCAGGAGCAACCCTGACCCTGCCGGGGTACTATAGCGATTATGACCTCTTTGATGGCTCTTCCACATACAGCGGTATCGTGACCGACACCAACGGCAACCCTATCGGAGGCGTGGTTATATCGGATGGCGAGAAGTGTGTTAAGACCGACGAGCACGGATTCTACCAAATGGACGGCAACATTGCAGATGCAAAGTTCGTTATGGCATCTATCCCTTCGGGATATAAGGCCATGAACGATGCAAACGGCATACCGCAGTTCTTCCACCGCATAACCACCAAGGAGAAACTCTACGAATACTGCGTAGCAGACTTTGTGTTTGAGCCTATAAGCGGTGATCCGAACCGCTACACGCTGTTGGTTGGTGCCGACCCTCAGCCGAGAGCCAAATCTGCGGGATATGACAAAATCGCATACCACTCGCTCGATATCTGCGAGGACTTCTATCGCGATCTCCGCGAAACAAGGGCTACGATCACGGGCCGCGAGGTCTACGGTATGATGTTAGGCGACCTCGTTCATGAAAATATGAGTCTATACTCAATATATGTGGCAGGATTAAAGTCACTCAACTTTCAGATGTTCAACATTATAGGCAACCACGACCACGACCTGTCGGCAACCACCGACGAGGAGGGCGCACATTGCTTCGAGGAGAACTTTGGACCTACATACTACTCATTTAACATAGGCAAGCAACACTATGTCATACTCGACGATATCATTATGACCGTTGTAGACGGAAAGCTCAAAAAGAATGAGTATTCGTATGGTTTGACCGACAGACAATGGCAATGGCTTCAAAACGACCTGCAACATGTGGATGAATCCACGACCTTGATGGTTGCTGCCCACGCCCCTATGTTCTACGGACACAGCGGAAACACAATCTACGCCTCATCGAGTGTGGCTCACGGCGTGGACTATGCCAACCTCTTCGCAACGTTCGACAAGGTGCATGCCTGGGCAGGTCATACGCACGTTACTTTCAACTACAACCACCCTTCAAGCGCACTCTGCAAGAACGTCGAGGTTCACACCGTAGCACGTTCGACAGGTCACTTGTGGCTCAACGAATTCTCTGCATACGGAACACCGCGCGGATATACTATCGTAGAGGTCGATGGAGAGGATATTGAGTGGAGATTCAAGGCTACAGCCTACCAAGCCGATTTCTGCGGAGACGATTTCGGCTACACGACAGGTATGCCTGCATACACTCTGCGCGATTGGGATTACGTAGACGGCGTGGCTTATATGAAGGAGACAAAAAAGAAGCTCGACGGCTCATACCAGATGAAGGTCTATAAGCCTGAAGATTATGGCGACGGCTATCTCTATGCCAACATCTTCCTGTGGGATAATAAGTGGGAGACCCCTAAGTTTAACGGCGTTGAGATGGTTAGGATAAGCCCCGCTTCAGCACGCGAACTTTCATATCACGAAATATACCACTTCTACAAGCAGAATTGTTCGCTATTTACATCAAATAGCGACTTAGTATTGAAATCCAACTGCCTCCACACACTTTTTCGCACCGCAAGCAAACCTGCAAGCAGCGGTGAGGGCACGGTTACCGTAACGGATAGATTCGGCAACAACTATTCATCAACCGTTTCGTGGTAGAGAGATAGCGAATTCTTAGAACTGAACGGCACAAGATAGTCCGACAGCCTTCGTGTTGTTGTAATAGATGGGCGATGCTACCATCGCCTGCCCCTTGCGTGGGATACGGAATATATGGCGACTGAGTGGCAACATCCAATAGCCTATACGCGCCGAGAGAATGCCCAATCCCGCGCCAGCCAGCACATCGTTGAACCAGTGGCGACCATTGTACATTCGCATAAAGCCCACCGTTGCCGCCAAAGCATAGGCTCCCATACCTATGCCCCAACCATACTCCGAACGCACCAACTCGGCACCTGCAAAGGCGGTCATTGTATGGCCCGATGGAAATGAATTGCGCCTACTATTGTCGGGGCGAGGCTCTTGAAAAGAGTACTTCATACCCTGTGACAATGCCGTTACAGCCACATAAGTCACTGCAGCTACAGCAACACGCTCACCAAAGGAGTGTTTCGCCTTTAAGCCCATAAAATCGAGTGTGAGGTAGAATGCCACAGGAACATACTGCACATAGTCGTCGAAACGCAATTGAACACCGCCACTAACCTCGTTCAAACCGTTTCTGATGGCGAGATTTATACCTCGCATAGGTGCATTTTCGCCAAAGCCCATCAAGCCCAAACCAAAGAGTGACACCGGAACAACCAACTGCTCGACACGAAATCGAGTGGAGTAGGTCTGATTCTCCTCCCACCAATTGCGCTTGCCGTTCTTACGTAAAATTATATTATTGCCCTGACTGTCAGATTGTTGATAGTGTGTATTTTTGATTGCGGAGAATTTTCTTTGCGCCAACACATCCCCTACCGATAGCACCACGAGTACCACCGCCAATGTGACCAAACGCAACATTTTTCCGACCATTTTCGCTATCATTGTGGCACAAAGATAGAGAAAAAGTGCGGACTTTTCCAAATTAGAAGTTAAGAAGTGTGGATTACAAGGCAAACAAGGAGCCGAGCGCGCAGCATACTTAACGTATGTGAGCACTCGGCTACCGTAGTTTAACGCAGCAAACGCTGCTTAGATTCCAATTTTTACTTTCTGATAGCTGCAACACCTGGCAACTCCTTACCCTCCATATACTCAAGCAGTGCACCACCACCTGTTGAAACGTAAGATACCTTCTGTGCCAAGCCGAACTTGTTGATACAAGCTACAGAGTCACCACCACCGATGAGCGAGTATGCGCCGTTCTGCTGAGTAGCCTCGGCAATAGCCTCGGCAACTGCACGCGAACCGGTAGAGAACTTGTTGATCTCGAATACGCCTACAGGACCATTCCAAAGGATAGTCTTGCACTTGAGAATCTCCTCGCGGAAGAGCTTCTTACCCTCCTCAGAGATATCGACACCCTCCCACTCTGCAGGAATCTCCTTTACAGGGGCAGTCCGAGTGTTTGCATTCTCGCTGAAGTCGTCGCAAACGAGAGCGTCCGGCGACATTACAAACTCAACGCCACGAGCCTTTGCCTTTGCAAGAATATCGAGTGCTACAGGGAACATATCTGGCTCGCAAATCGACTTACCTACGTTGCCTCCGAGAGCACCTGCGAAGGTGTATGTCATACCACCACCGATGATAATCTTATCGACCTTCTCCATCAAAGTCACGATGATAGTGATCTTGGCCGAAACCTTCGAACCTCCTACGATAGCTACAAATGGACGCTGTGGGTTCTGCATCATAGCATCAACAGCCTTCAACTCGTTCTCCATAACGTAGCCGAACATCTTGTCGTTAGGGAAGTACTCAGCGATAAGAGCCGTCGAAGAGTGAGCACGGTGAGCAGTACCGAATGCGTCGTTGATGTAGCAGTCTGCATACGAAGCGAGCTTCTTCACGAACTCCTTCTGTGGACCCTCCTTGAGAGCCTTCTTTGCAGCCTTCTTCTCCTCGTCGGTAGCGTCCTCAGCCAAGCCACGAGGCTTACCCTCCTCCTCAGCGTAGAAACGGAGGTTCTCGAGCAACATAACCTCACCCGGCTTCAAAGCAGCCGCCATCTCGGCAGCCTTCTCGCCCATACAATCACCTGCGAACATAACCTTCTCGAAGTCGGATCGTAGCCATGTCGTTCTGTGA
>JAZNHC010000122.1:0-3415 GCA_045576755.1 Alistipes sp. | reverse complement strand
TCTTCTTGGTATTCTTGGCAACCATTGCAGTCGTACAGGCAGTTCGCAAGATTCCTGTACAGTATGCGAAGCGTATCGTTGGTAACAAGCAGTATGGTGGTGTTCGTCAGTACATCCCTCTCAAGATGAATGCGGCAAATGTAATGCCTATCATCTTTGCGCAGGCTTTGATGTTCATCCCTATGTTGTTTGCTAATGTAGCACCTAAGTTTGCAGGCGCATTCGCCGATATGACAGGTGTGTGGTACAACCTTACGCTCGCAGTGTTGGTAATCGCATTTACATTCTTCTATACTGCGATTATCATCAATCCTCAGCAGATGGCTGACGATATGAAGCGCAATGGAGGCTTTATCCCAGGTGTTAAGCCAGGTAAGGCAACCGTGCAGTATATCGACACCATTCTGACTCGAATTACTCTCCCAGGCTCTATCTTCCTCGCAATCGTGTCGATTTTGCCGGCACTTGCAATGAAGTTCTTGGGCATTCAGCAGTCGTTTGCTTACTTCTTCGGAGGTACCTCGTTGCTGATTATGGTGGGTGTAGTTCTCGACACTCTGCAGCAGATAGAGAGCCACCTTTTGAATCGTCACTATGACGGTCTTATGAAGACCGGACGCATTCAGGGTCGCCACTAAAAGCCAATAGATTAGAGTTCGAAGATGATATATCTGAAAACAGAAGAAGAGATTGAGTTGCTCCGTGAGAACAACCTCTTGGTGAGCCAAACGCTTGCCGAGGTTGGACGCCACATCAAACCAGGCGTAACCACGAAGCAGTTGGATAGAATCATCGAGGATTTTATCCGTTCACACGGTGCAACTCCAGCTTTTCTTGGATATCAGGGCTATCCAGCATCGGCTTGTATTTCGGTCAATGAGCAGGTAGTACACGGTATCCCTTCGGACAACATCGTAATAAAGGAGGGCGATATAGTATCGGTCGATGTAGGTACATTTATGAAGGGGTTTGTCGGTGATTCGGCATATACGTTTGCCGTAGGCGAAGTTGCGGAGGATGTTTGTCAACTTCTGGAGGTCACCAAAGAGGCTCTTTATAGAGGTACAGCGCAGGCTAAGGCGGGAAATCGCGTAGGCGATATTTCGGCAGCTGTGCAAGACTACGCCGAGAGATTCGGTTATGGCGTAGTGCGCGAACTGGAAGGACACGGACTGGGTCGAAAGATGCACGAAGAGCCAGGGGTGCCAAATTACGGTGCGCGAGGCAGGGGCCCACTCCTGAAGGAGGGAATGGTCATCTGCATAGAACCGATGATTACGATGGGAAACAGGGCGGTAGTATTTGAGCGTGACGGCTGGACCGTAAGAACACGCGATAGGAAGCCTGCGGCACACTTCGAGTTTGCTGTGGCAATCCGCAAGAATGGTCCCGATGTGCTTACAGATTTTAATATTATCGAAAATTCACTTGGGTAGAGTTCGCAGCGACAGCGAGAGGCGGGCGATACCATAAAAAAGCGAAAACTCAAAGATGGCAAAACAGACTGCTATTGAAAGGGACGGAACTGTAACCGAGGCGTTGTCGAATGCAATGTTTCGAGTAGAGTTGGATAACGGACATGTTATCACGGCCCACATCTCCGGAAAGATGCGTCAGCACTACATTAAGATCCTTCCAGGAGATAAAGTAAAAGTGGAGATGACTCCTTATGATTTGAGTAAGGGTCGTATATCCTTCAGGTACAAATAACAAAAGATTGCTTGAAAAATTATGAAAGTAAAAGCATCAATTAAGAAAAGAAGCGAGGATTGCAAGATTGTTCGTCGCAAGGGTAAGCTCTATGTGATCTGCAAGAAGAATCCTAAGTTCAAAATGCGCCAAGGGTAAATAAAAAACTTTTTAACTAAAAAAGAAAAAAGAAAATTTATGGCACGTATAGTCGGTGTAGATTTACCAAAGAATAAGCGAGGCGAGATTGGCTTGACCTACATTTATGGTATTGGTCGTAGCACAGCTCAGAAGATCCTCGACAAGTGTGGCATTAGCTACGATATTAAGGTAGATGAGTGGACAGATGAGCAGGTCGGAGCAATCCGTGCAGCTATCGCCGAGATGGATATCAAGGTTGAGGGTGAGGCTCGTTCGCTCGTACAGTTGAACATTAAGCGATTGATGGATATCGGTTGCTACCGTGGAATCCGTCATCGTATCGGTCTTCCGGTTCGTGGACAGAGCACAAAGAACAATGCTCGTACACGCAAGGGTAAGAAGAAGACTGTTGCAAATAAGAAGAAGGCAACTAAGTAATAGTGAAGAATTATGGCAAAGAAAACACAATCAGTTAAGAAGAAGGTCGTTAAGGTTGGTGCGAATGGTATGGCTTTCGTACACTCTACCTTCAACAATGTCATCATTACCATCACTAACGAGGTTGGTGAGGTTATCAGCTGGTCATCGGCCGGTAAGATGGGCTTCCGTGGTTCGAAGAAGAACACCCCTTATGCAGCGCAGACCGCAGCAGCAGATTGCGCAAAGGTTGCCTTTGATATGGGATTGCGTAAGGTTAAGGTTTATGTGAAGGGTCCGGGTCAGGGCCGTGAGAGTGCTGTCCGCACAATCCACGGTGCAGGCATCGAGGTTACCGAGATTATCGATGTAACTCCACTGCCACACAATGGCTGCCGTGCTCCAAACCGTCGTCGTGTATAATGCTCGATGCGTAAGTAAGAGAATCACTGAAAAACTTAATCAAACAAAAAAAAGTAAATTACAATGGGAAAGTATATAGGACCAAAAACTCGAATCGCCCGCCGCTTTGGTGAGGCAATTTATGGTGCCGACAAGTCTCTCGACAAGCGCAATGTACCACCGGGACAGCACGGTCTTGCACGTAAGCGTAAGAAGGTTTCGGAGTATGGCGTACAGTTGAGCGAGAAGCAGAAGGCAAAGTACACCTATGGTTTGTTGGAGAAGCAGTTTGCTCGTACCTATGAGCAGGCTTCCCGTATGGGTGGTATCACCGGTGAGAACTTGTTGAAGTTGTTGGAGTGCCGTTTGGACAATGTAGTATATCGTCTTGGCATTGCTCCAACACGTGCAGCTGCTCGTCAGCTCGTTTCACACCGTCACATCTGCGTTAATGGCAACGTAGTAAACGTTCCCTCATACGCATTGCGTGTAGGCGATGTAGTATCAGTTCGCGAGAAGTCTAAGACGTTGGAGGTTATCACCGACGCATTGTCGGGTGCATCACGCAGCCGTTACGCTTGGTTGGAGTGGGATGGTGCTACTATGAGTGGCAAGTTCCTCCAGTCGCCCGAGCGCGAGGAGATTCCCGAGAACATCAAGGAGCAGCTTATCGTCGAGTTGTACTCTAAGTAGTAACTAACAACAAATTCAATATTATGGCAATATTAGCATTCCAAAAACCTGAAAAGGTCATCATGTTGGAGTC
>JAZNHC010000121.1:0-8082 GCA_045576755.1 Alistipes sp. | reverse complement strand
GTCGATATATTTTTGCCCTATATCAAGGGTGTTACGCCACCGTACTATACCGTGATGCTCAACTATACAATGCCGTCGGTACAGAAATATGTGACAGAGCAGACGCAGGAGGGCTGGTTGGTCACATTCACCTCGTCGCTTTTCAGTGGCTCGGACTATAACTTCTCGCTCGAGATATATAAATCGTCGGGTAGTGCCACCCTTACAATCGCGTCACCTTGGTATCCCGATGTTCAATACATAGGTGGAATTATAGGTCAGAACTAAACTATGGCGCGTAGAATTATTCTTGTTGTGATGCTCCTTCTTGGTGTCACAACACGTGCGGCTGTCGGCGACACGGACAGCGTGGATAGCCAATCGAGTGCAAAGGCTCGACGCGAAGCGCGCAAGGCGGCATATGCTGCCGAGATTGACGACATTGTCAAGTCGCGCAACTACATCTTTCGTCCTATCACGATGCAGAATGTCGTTACGGGTAATACGCGCTCGCTCTTTGCTTACTACCTCTTTATGGGGGTGTCGGGCGATAAGGTTGTATTGCATCTACCCGTCGAATTCACGTCGTACGTCATTGATACGGTAAATCTCGACTCCTTTGTCGAGGGTTATACTGCAACCTTTGATAACGGAAATTGGCGTATAACCTTCTCGTTTATGAATGGAGCGGAACGATGGTTAGCTGAAATCTTCTTGTCGAATATTACGGGGCAGACACGCTTGGCACTCGTTACTCCGAAAGGCGTGATGCGCTACCTCGGTACAATCGAGAGCGGAGCAACGGTGACCAAAAAACGACAACGCAATCGAAATTAGCTCGCTGCTACTGCACTTCGTATGGGGTGATTTGTTGCTTGTATGGGTTCCAGAAGGCGGATTTTCTGTACGTCTTGAACGAAGTAGCAGGCACATATATCGTGCGAGGCATCTCGGCAATGCCGAACATTAGCGTATAGCTAACGGGCGGAATATTGGATCTGCAATATATATTTATCAGATTGCGACACTCGTAGAAGGCATCGACCTCTATCGTGGTTACCCCCTTGCCTATCGTCACCTCTGTTAGCGACGAGCACTCGGCAAATGCCGATGTCTTAACGGTAGTTACGCAGTCGGGGATGATGATGCTTGTGAGTTTGTTGCAACTTTTGAATGCTCCCTTCTCGATTGTCTCGACACTGTCGCCTATGGTTATATTGTTGTAGTTGCTATCGTAGAATAGGTTTTGTCCAATCTTCTTAACCTTGTTGCCAATGGTTATTTTCGAGAACTTCGAGCCATAGAGCCAGCCATTGTAGCAAGAGGGTGCGTGCATTGTGGAGTAGTCGTTTTCGACAACCTTGCTATCGATGACAAGCTCTCCGCTACAACCGCCAAAGGCATATTGACCAATCGCGGAGATGCTGTTTGATATGACAAATGTCGTGGCATAGGTGTAGTTGTATAGCGCGTAGTTGCCAATTTTTTGAATACTGTCGCCAATGGTTATTTTCGAGAACGAAGACTCCTTGAGCCAATTCGAAGCGGGACACGAATATGGAAGGTAGTCTTTTTCGATTATTTGGCTATTGATGACAATCTCACCTCCGCATTGTGCAAAGGCGTACACGCCTATTGATGCTATGCTGTACGGGATCTCAATCTTTGTAATGTTTCGGCAATCCTTGAATGCAAATTTGCCAATTTTCGCCACTCCGTTTGCTATGGTCACCTCCTTGAGTGACGAGCATCCGCAAAATGTGGCAAAACCTATCTCCTTGACCTCTGACGGTATCGTTATGTTGCACGCCTCCTGCCCTTTGATGTAGAGTTTTGCTCCGTTGTGGAGCGGATTTGATTGGTTGTTCTTGAACAATATGCGACACCACGCTGTGAGATCAGATATATCCACCTTATTGAGATTTGTGCATCCTTCGAATGCCGAGTTGCCTATGTAGATTATGTTGCTCGAGATGTTAATGCTCGACAATGCACGGCAGTTGAAGAATGTCTTATCTTCGATTGATGCAATTCCTGTTGGAATGGAGATAGAAGTTAGGCTACTACATCCATAGAAACAGCTCTTTCCGATTGATGCAACCTCGTCGCTCAATACAATATCTGTCAGCGAGGTGCAACCCTTGAAGAGCGACTCCTTGAGTTTTGTCACCCCTGCGGGAATTGTAAAACTTGTCAAGCCGGCAGGTGCAAATGCCTCCATTGTGCCGTCAATAACTATTGCGCGACCATCTGCCGTGGCAAATCTGCCGTGAAAACCTTGTAGCTTACAACAACCGTAGAATGCCGACGGTTCAATTAGTGTTACGCTCTTCGGAAGAGTAATGTTTGTCAGGTTGCCACACCCCTCGAATGCCGATTCTCCAACCGAGGTGATGCCTGAGGGTATGACATATGAGTTTAAGCCCTTTGGCGCAAACGCCACGATTGTATTATAGTAGTTGAGTGTGCGACAATCTTTCGATGCAAACTTACCGCTGAAGGATGATAAGTTGTCGCAATATGCAAATACGCCGCAGCCAATCAGTTCCACCGATGCAGGTATTGCAACTTTGGTAAGCCCCGTTCCGGCAAAGGCGTAATCCTCGATTGATGTTACGCCGTAGGGGATTGTTATCGATGTCATCTTGCTGCAATCCTTGAACGCTTCCGAGCCGATTGTTATGACCGGGGCATCAAAAATTATCACTCCCTGCCCATTGACATAGCTGTTCGAAACAATAGATCCTCCAAAACTCTCGACGTTGCGTGGTTCGATGATGGAACCATCCGAGGTTTTGTAGAGTATCTTGTGGGTGTTTGGCGTGTTTCGCGTAGGTGCATTTGACGCTGTGGTGGTGTAACAGCATAGTAAGGCTGTTATGTATATAAGTGCGGTGAAACGTAGTTCCTTCATTGTTTTTCTCCATTGGTTGCACAAAGATAAGGACATATTCTTAAAGCGCAAAATGGAGGTCGCCAAATAATTTCCCCACTTTATTGTACTTTGAATTCTCGAAAAACGATAAAAGCATCCTATTTTATAAAAAAAATTAAAAAATTTTTGTGAAATACTTGCACAATTGAAAAAAAGCCTCTATATTTGCACTCGCAATTCGGCTCCGTAGCTCAACTGAATAGAGTACTTGACTACGGATCAAGCGGTTCCAGGTTTGAATCCTGGCGGAGTCACGAAGCACGGGGTGTAGCGCAGTCCGGTTAGCGCATCTGGTTTGGGACCAGAGGGTCCCAGGTTCGAATCCTGGTACCCCGACTATGAAAGACGACTTTTTAGGTCGTCTTTCTTTTTTTGTTTATCGTGCTTCTGGATGGGATTGAGCGATGCAATATGCTCGGAAATCACTCCATTTGTAGAATGGGTATCTATCTGTTGCTACGGGCACTCGCAAGTCGCGTTCGTTGTGCAACATTCTTACCAAGATGTCACCCTCACCATTGCGGTAGAAGATAAACTGCACATTTGCCGACATTGGCGAAATGCGGCTGTCGCACCACACCTCTGGTAGACGTTCAATCTCAGCAAACGATATACGACCATCGCAACCCTCGGCGTGGAGTATTGCAAGCAGCGGTATAAGTGCCGAATCGTGTCCGAAGCGGAGTGTTGCTGCCTCGTTTCTTGTCTTCTCTGCAAGGACTTTATCTGCTCGTTCGATGATATCCTTCAGCAGTAACTTGCCGTCTTGATTGCGGATGTCGCCATAATCGACGGAAGGTCCGTATGTGAGGTATCGCCTGATATTAAATAGGTGCCACATCTGATAGCGCTCAGGCTCGGTGAACAGATCGTGCAATTCGGGCAGATTGTCGAAGTTTTGAATAATCATCGCCAAGTCGTGCATATTGCCAATGAACTCACCTGTATTGGTGGTGTTATATGTTTCGCAGATCAGCTTCTTGGCATAGTCGTAATCGTTGAAGATGCGCAAGTTGAATGCTTTGTCATTAGTCATCTCCATCTGATACTGTTTGGCTATTTTCCTCGCCTCCTTGAAGAAGATGTCCATATTCTTCTCGGGGCGGGTTACATCGATGTCGTGTGCGCTTGCGTGGCGAGTATATCGAATGTTTGGGTGTATCTCCTTGAGTCGTTCGGCAAATGCCATCATACTCAATACCGTGCGCACGTAAGGCGAGGATATGCAGGTTATGTGGTTGCCGTTCTTTCCCGAAAATACCTCTGGGTAGAGCCTTGCCATACGCTCGGCTATGCCCGCCTGCTCACGTTCGCCGCGTGCAGAAAGATCACCTGCGCGGAGGTGTGCGTCGTCGGCTATGATGCGAACTCGGCGCATCACGTCGCATCCGAATTCGGTGAGCTTACCATCCTTATATGCCCGCTCCAACATAAGCGCAGGTTTGTCATATTTGGCTTGCGCTGTCTGGTAGCGCGAGCCGTGACGACCATAGTGCGAGATGTAGAAAGGTTTGTATCCGTCGGGAGCGCTGACTATAGGCTGCTCGGTTACGGTATATGCAGTGTAGATTCCGCCTGCAAGATTTGGGTCGGCTGCAATAGCTTGGCGTATACTCTCTGCGTGGCTCGAAGCCGAAATGCCGAAAAGAGCAAAAAATAGTACTAATATTCGCTTCATAGTAGTTGGATTTTTTCGATTTTCAATGACAAATTTATGAAAAAAACGAGAATTCTCGGTTATTTTGGTAGAATGATAAAAAAAAATGTTATATTTGTATACCTAAATGAACAAACCAATAACTTCTATTACTACTATTATTATGAACGGAAAGGTAAAATGGTTCGACCCTAAAAAGGGTTACGGATTTATTATCGCCGAGGACGGCAAAGAGATTTTTGTACACTACACAGGTATTGTGAAAGAGGGTTTCAAGGCGTTAAACGAGGGCCAGATAGTAACCTACGAAATAGGCAGTGGCGACAAGGGTGAGCAGGCTGTTAATGTCCAAATTGTACCAAAGTCCGAGTAGAACAAAATTTCCAGAAATTAAAGTGGGTGGTAGAGATACCGCCCACTTTTTGCATCGTTACCTATAACTTCACCTTTATAAATGTGGCTCCGCTTGCTTCGGCAGCTGCCAGGCCTACATACGAATCTTCGAAGATGAGCGTTTCAGCCGGCGTTACACCCTCCATCTCCATCGCCTTGAGGAAGGCTTCTGGCGAAGGTTTTGGCTCATTTACATCGCACGAAGTGATAATTCCGTCTACCTCCTCTTTTATGCCGAGGTATTGCATCGCATTTTCGATGTTGGCACGCTGTCCTGTCGAAACAATCCACACCTTGCCTCCTTTTGCGCGGAAATCTTGCGCAAAGTTCCATAGCGGTTCGTTCAGATAAACCGAACCGAAGCAGGTGGGGTAGAGTTCGATCTTGCGACGACGGATGCGATCAATGTCCTCTTCGTTCGAGATACCGATCTCTCGCAAAAACTCGGGACATCGCATACCGAAATAGCAACGTTTGTACTCTTCGGTATCGAGCTCTATACCCTCCTCGCGAAGAGCCAGAACATACGCCTCCATGTTCGCCTCTTCGGTTGAAGCAAGTGTGCCGTCGAAGTCGAGAAGTAAAAGTTTTATCTCCATCTGAAAATCTTCTTAGTCAAATGATTGCATGCCCGATTGAGCAATGCGAATGATACGTTGGTACTCCTCCGATGTGAGCTCCATAAAGTAGTAGTGTATGGGATCGACACGCATGCCGTTGTAGCGCACCTCGTAGTGCAGATGTGGAGCAAGTGACAATCCCGAATTGCCCGACAAAGCTATGATGTCGCCGCGTTGTACACGCTCTCCTTTCTTAACTTTTGCGCTCTGCAAATGGCTATACGATGTGGAGTATCCGTTCAAGTGATCGATTATTACGGTCTCGCCCGATGTGGAGTTCTTACCCTTCACCTCTCGCACAATGCCGTCAGCGGTGGCAAAGATGCGTGTTCCCTCCGGAATTACGTAATCCACGCCTTGATGTGAACGCAGGGTGCGGTAGAATGGATGCATCAATGTTCCATAGGCTGCAGTCAGCAACGTGAGTTCGTGGTTGGTTACCGGCTGAATTGACGGAATATTGTTACGTCGGGAACCCAACTGACGAAGCTTGTCATCAAGTGTAGTGTAACTCTTGTCGAGTTGCTCGATCTTATCTTCCAATTTGGCAAGCGACAAATCCAATTCGGTGTGCATCCTGCGGTTGCTGTAGTCGAGGAGTGATTCGTGCAGTTCAATGCGTTCATCGTCGTACTCTGTTTCGAAACTGTATGGTTTCGAGTCGAACATTATCGAGAAGATATTGTTGTCGCGTTCTACGACGTTGTCCACTACCATTTCGAGCGAGTCGTACTTCTCGAGAAGTACCTTATACTCCTTTGCCAGCTTGTCGGTAGAGTGGCGGAGCTGATATTCGGCAGGAGTGTCGAACAACAAAGAGAATACGATGTAGTATAACACCGTAGCGCCAAACCACGCCAACGCCTGCAACACGCGACGCATAGCCTTGCTCTTTATCTTTATTTTGCCTCTCTTAGCCATTGCACTATGGTAATTCAGGGTTGCCATCGTGAGTCTCGAGGTCGGCATTGTAACGTATGTTCTTTACCAATTCTCGATACTCGTCGTGGGTCATATTGAGGTTGAAATAGTTGATCGGATTTACGTTCTGGTTGTTGTGCAGTACTTCGTAGTGTAGGTGCGGACCCGTAGAGCCGCCCGACGATCCCACTTCGCCAATAAGTTGTCCGCGCTTAACCTTCTGCCCCCTCTCGACAAACATTCGTTGCAAGTGGGCGTAACGTGTTTTGTAACCGAATTTGTGGTCTATCAAAATCTGTCTGCCATATCCGAATTGCGCTTGTCCGTTGTCTACCTTCTCCACTATGCCGTCGCCCGTTGCGAATACGGGCGCGCCATATTCGGAGGAGAGGTCTACGCCCTTGTGCATTGCGCGTGTGCCATATATCGGGTGGCTGCTGCGCTGTCCAAAGGCATAGAAAGCCCTCAGACGGGTGCGGTCAATAGGCCATATAGCAGGAATGGCGAGCGACATCTGCTCCTTGTCCTCTGCCAATGTCTGCAACTCGTCGAGCGAGCGCGATATGACGTACGTTTGTCGGATTGCGGCATCGAGCTGCATCCAGGTTGATGTCATCAGTTCGGTGTAGTCGTCATCTGCGAGATGGGCATATTTCGAAGCAGGGTAAGGGTTGTATGCACCCTCGATATTGAGCGTGTCGCTCGAAAAAAGTGGCCGATATACACGATGATCGCGATGCCTTATTTCGTTGAGCTGATTTTGTAGGGATGTGATGCGGTCCTGCAAAATCTCGTATTTTAATACGAGTTCACGATTATGGTTGGCGATGCGATACATTTTCGGGGTGTAGAAGATGTACGATATAGCCATATTGACGATGGATATGACGATAAGTCCAACCAACATTTTGCGTAAAATGTTGTATCGATTTCTTCGTTTTGAACTCTTTGCCCCCTCTTTCATATCACGAATATCCTCTCTCGATGCGAAAAACTTTCGTTTAATGATGCAAAATTAGCAATAATTTTGTACTTTTGCAACCGATTTGTCGCGTGCGTGTGCGTAAATGCGCATCAAACACTATTATAACGGATTGAAATTAAAATATTATATATGATGAATTCGAAACAAATACGCCAAGCTTTTCTCGACTTTTTTGCCGAGAAACAACACCTTATCGTGCCGTCGGCACCCATGGTAGTTAAGAACGACCCTACATTGATGTTTACCAATGCGGGTATGAACCAGTTTAAGGATATCTTCCTCGGTAATGCCGAGCGCAAGTCTCCGCGTGCCGCCGATTCGCAGAAGTGTCTGCGTGTGTCGGGCAAGCACAACGACTTGGAGGAGGTAGGCCACGACACCTACCACCACACCATGTTCGAGATGGTCGGCAACTGGTCTTTCGGTGACTACTTCAAGAAGGAGGCTATCGCTTGGGCATGGGAGCTCTTGACCGAGGTTTACGGCTTGGATAAGAGCCGCATGTATGCTACCGTCTTCGAGGGTTCGGACGAGGATGGCGTACCCTTCGACCAGGAGGCATACGACTATTGGAAGCAGTATCTGCCCGAGG
>JAZNHC010000120.1:0-8286 GCA_045576755.1 Alistipes sp. | reverse complement strand
TGCACCTCTACAACACCACCCACGACTACAATCGCGTAGCCGAGATTATCGCTTCGGGCGAGTTGAACAAGATGAATCTGATGGTCGGACCTGTCTACGAGGATGAGATTATCCCTATGGCGACAGCTTTGCGTGGCCGAGGTATTCCTATCGTATCGCCTTTGGCTACGATGAAATACACCGAGGGCGATGCCGTATTCCAGATGTCACCGCTCCCATCGACCAAGTATGTGAAGATACGTGAGCAGTTGCATAATTCGCGTGTAGTGCTCGTATCGTCGCAGAGTGTGGATGGACGCTTCGATAGCGAGATCCGAGGTCTGTTGCAGGGTGCAACCAATGTCATAGAGCACAAGTATGTCTACGAGCATCCGTCGGTAGTTGCGAAGAAGGCGCGCGAGCGTGCCAAAGCGCGAGTGTCGGCACCTGGTGACTTCACCCCATATTTGCGTGACGGCAAACCTACGGTCATAATCGTTACGGCAGGCTCCGAGTCGGATGTGCAGCGTATTCTCACTGCCATCTCGTCGGCAAGACGTTCGCTCGAGTCACGTTCGCAGAAGGTGTCACCGTATGTGGTGTTGGGTACCAACCGTTGGACAAACTACCTGAACGTTGATCACAACCTCTTCTTCACCAACAATGTGACAATGTTCACATCGTACTACAGTTCGCGTAACGATGCGACTATCCGTTCGTTCGACAAGCGCTTCATCAACGAGTATGGCTCGTTGCCTACACGCTACGCATATCGTGGCTACGATGCAGCGATAATCTTCGTGCGTGCCTTGTATGAGTCGATGGATGTATGTTTGGAGTCGCTGCGCTTTGTGCCGTTGATTACTCCGTACGAATTCAAGTTGGATAGCGAGACAGGCGTGCGCGAGAATACCCAATGGGTAAAAGTTCAGTATAAGCGAAACTTCACCATTGTAAGCGAGTAGTATGCCGAATATTCCGACTCCAATACCCGAAAAGACCATTGAGCGACTCAGTGAGTATCGCCGTACCCTTATTGCGTGTCATCGTCGTGGCATCACCCACGTCTTTTCGCATATCTTGGCAGGTATGCACGGTATTACGGCTGTGCAGGTGCGCCGCGATCTGATGTTGATAGGCTTCTCGAGCGATACGAAGAAGGGCTACGACGTGAAGGTCTTGATCGACTTTATCGACTCGATACTCTACAGCGAGAACACGATGAAGGTTGCCGTTATGGGTATGGGACACCTCGGTCAGGCGATAACCAAGTACTTCAACTCGAAGCAGTTGAACATCCGTATCACCGCAGCCTTCGATGTCGATGAGGCGAAGGTGGGGCAGACCATTATGGATATTCCGTGCTACCACATCGACGATTTCGAGGATGTAGTGGCGAACAACGACATCAGCATCGTCATCATCTCGTTGCCATCGTCGTTGGCGGCACAGTACACTGTCCCTATCATCAATGCGGGCATCAAGGGTGTGCTTAACTTCACCTCGGTACCGATGAACTTTCCACAAGGCATCGTGGTCGAGAACTACGATATAACGACTATTCTCGAGAAGGTAGCCTACTTTGTGAAGGCTGCCGAGGAGAATAACAATCAATAAGAGCAGATGAGGGTAGTTTGGGGTTTCGACAATCCCCCTTCACTATACAATGCGGTGGCAACGGTGGGCTCCTACGACGGAGTGCATTGCGGTCATCGCATTTTGCTTGACGAGGTGGTACGACGTGCCAGGGAGTGCGGAGGCGAGAGTGTAGTGCTTACCTTCGAGCCACACCCGCGCATTACGCTTCGTAACGACGAGGGCTTGCGCCTGCTCTCAACCTTCGAGGAGAAGTGCCAGCTCTTGGATCAAGTGGGTGTGGACTATGTTGTGGTAATCCCCTTTGACGAGGCTTTTAGCCGCCTTTCACGCGAGGCGTTTCTCAACGACTACCTCATAGCCAAACTCGGCATCAAGCAACTTATTGTGGGCTATAACCACCATTTCGGACACAATAAGGAGGGCGATCACTCGTTCCTGTTGCAGCACGGCGAGTTGGATGTTGTCGAGATAGCACAATACACAGACAATGGCAACAAGGTCAGCTCGACTGCCATTCGCAAGGCCTTCGAGGAGGGCAATGTTGCTCTTGCGACCCAACTGCTCGGACACCCCTATATAATAATAGGTATGGCCGACGAGTGTGGAGTAGTGGCGACTGACAGCTACAAACTCCTTCCTTGCAGTGGTACTTACCATTGCCTTATTAACGGCAAACCGAGCCAATGCATGATAGACGATGGCAAGGTGTTGCAGCAAGATGTTTTTTCGGAAAAGATAGAGATTGCACTATGATTTATTACGACGAGAAGATAAGGGTGCGCTATAAGGATACCGACCAGATGGGTATCGTGCACCACTCAAACTATATAGTCTACTACGAGGTTGCGCGTGTTGCAGCCCTTCGCGCGTGGGGTATGCCCTACGACGAGATGGAGAAGAATGGCATTATCTCGCCAATCTTGGAGGTTGGATCAAAATATATTCTTCCAGCACATTTCGACGAGGAGATCACCGTGCGTGTAATTATAGAGGAGATGCCTATGGTACGCCTGAAGGTTCGCTACGAGTTGTACAACGAATCGGGCGCACTTATCAATACCGGACACACCTGGCTTGGCTTCCTCAATGGCGAGACACGTCGTCCTTGCCGCGCACCGCAATACTTCATCGATGGTCTTAAAGCCGTAGGCTTGACCGAAGAGTAGTGCCGTTGCGAGTAATCGGAACAGCAACCTAACCCAACGCAGTTATGAAAAATCAGAGAGACTCAAATTTTGAGTTGCTACGCCTTGTAGCTATGATGTTGGTGATGCTCGTTCACGCCAACTACCTCTCGATAGGCTACGTTACACACGCCGAACTACACGCAACCCCCATTGCAGGTGTTGTTCGTATAGTGTGTGAACAGTTGTGTATCGTGAGCGTAAACCTCTTCATCCTTATTTCGGGATGGTTCGGCATACGACCTACACTGAAGAAATTGGCATCACTGCTCTTTCAGGTGCTTTTCATCGGCATTGTGTCGGCTGAAATTTGCCGTTATATCGGTGCCGAAGTGCCCTCTGCCGAACTTGGCAATTTGCTCTATTTTGGCTCAAACTATTGGTTTGTGCCCTCCTATCTGATATTGTTTGGCATTTCGCCAATGCTCAATACCTACTGCGAACACGCCTCACGCAGAGACTTTACGATACTTCTTGTGTCGTTCTTCGTGTTGCAGACGTTGTTCGGGTGGCTCACCTTCGACGCAGGACACTACGCACGCGGTTACTCCGCCTTGTCGTTTATCGGCTTATATCTCTTGGCTCAATATATCCGTCGTCACGGCGAGATATTCGTGCAGAAGTTGAAGGCGTGGCACTGCCTGCTCTCTTATATCATCTTTACGGCAATTCCGGCAACGATTGCTTGCGTCGGACTCTACTTCAAGGGCAAAGAGTTCGGAGCTACCTCCTATAACTCTCTCTTTGTTATAGCCGCATCGGTGTCGCTTGTGCTGCTCTTCTCGAAGTTGCACTTCAAGAGCCGTGTGGTGAATTGGTTGGCATCATCCGCCTTTGCTATCTATCTTGTACATCAGGCTCCAGGAGCGTTCGACCTATATACCAATCTCTTCAAGGAGAGCTACGACACAATCTCGGGTGTTTGGTTTATCCCCTTCGTACTTGGCATGACAACTCTAATCGGCTTGGCTTCGATATTGCTCGACAAGGTACGTATCTTGGTGTGGGAACTGATACTGAGGTTGAAGAGTGTGGTTGTCAAGTAGAAAAAATAGAAGCGGTGCAGAACTCTCTGCACCGCTTTCGCTTTACTCTTTTGTTCCAATCAACGATATCGACCGTTCGATAAAGTCCGAAAGATTTTTACCCTTGAGCATTCCGTTAGAGAGGAGTGCCAAATCGATAATCTGTCGCACCAAGGCATTCTCCTTGCCTATCTCCTTGAGACGGAGATTTCGTTCGTCGCGCAGGTTGAGGATCTTCTTCGAAAGTTCTTCGCGCATATCCTTCTCCTCCTGTGTCAGCTCTTCATCCTTCTTGCCCTTGGTC
This sequence comes from Alistipes sp., assembly GCA_045576755.1. Classification (GTDB taxonomy): domain Bacteria; phylum Bacteroidota; class Bacteroidia; order Bacteroidales; family Rikenellaceae; genus Alistipes. The sequence continues at coordinate 4,195 of JAZNHC010000120.1, read as the reverse complement.
ACCTCTTCGAAACGATTTTCCTCGGCTACCGCCGCATCAATCTTCTTGGTTATGCTCTTCAGCTTGTCGCCGTATGCCTTCTCTACCGAGTCGAGAATGTCGATTACGATAGGGTGGTTGCCATTCACAGCTATAGTGAAGTTATCCGGCATCTGACCGTAGAAACGGCTCATCTGATCACCCGACATCTTTGCCATATCCTTCATTCGGCGCATAAACTCGTTCTGCGTAATGACGATTGGAGCATCGTCTGCCGACATTGGCTCGAACGAGATGCTATAGCGAATATCCTCATCGGTTGGCAACTGACTCTCGAACACAGGTCGCATAATCTCCTGCTGTGCCTCCGAGAGCGATATCTTCTGCTCCTCCTTCTTGCGGATAAGGTGGTCGATGATGTCGCTATCGACGCGGACAAAACGGATGTTCTCATTCTTCTGCTCGTACCAATTGATGTAGTGGTTGTCGAGCTGACCGTCGAGCAACAAGACGTCGTAACCCTTCGCCTTTGCAGATTGGAGGAACGAGTGCTTGCCAATGATATCGTCGGTGTAGAGCAAAATCAACTTATCGTCCTTGTCGGTCTGCAGATCCTTTACGACTGTGGTATACTCCTCGGCTGTGAAGTATTTTCCCTCGGTATTCTTCCACAACATACATCCCGAAGCCTTCTCGGCAAACTTCTCGTCGGTGAGGATGCCGTATTGGATAAAGATCTTCAGGTCGTCCCACTTCTGCTCGTACTCTGCACGCATCGAGGTAAACAGCTCATTTAGTCGCTCGGCAACCTTGCGGGTGATGTAACCCGAGATCTTCTTCACATTCGAATCGCTCTGCAGGTACGAACGCGACACGTTGAGCGGAATGTCAGGCGAGTCGATCACGCCGTGCAGAAGTGTCAGATATTCAGGTACGATGCCCTGCACCTCGTCGGTTACGAACACCTGATTGCAGTACAGCTGAATCTTGTTCTTCTGAATCTCGAAGTTGTTGTGAATGCGTGGGAAATACAAGATACCTGTGAGGTGGAACGGATAGTCGATATTCAAGTGAATCGAAAACAGCGGCTCCTCGCTCATAGGGTAGAGTGCCTGATAGAACGCCTTGTACTGCTCCTCCGTGATGTCGGCAGGCTTGCGAGTCCATAGTGGCTCGGTGTCGTTTATGCGATTATCCTTCTCAGTATCGACATATTTGCCATCCTTCCACTCCTTCACCTTACCAAATATTACAGGCACAGGCAAGAAACGGCAATACTTGCCGAGCAGCTCGTTTACCTTCGACTCCTCGGCATACTCTGCACACTCCTCCGAGAGGTGAAGCACGATACTTGTGCCGCGATCACGCTTCTCCGAAAGCTCCTCCATCGAGTACTCTGGCGAGCCGTCGCACGACCAATGTACCGAAGGCTTCTCCGCATCGTATGATTGGGTGAAGATCTCCACCTTGTCAGACACCATAAATGCCGAGTAGAAACCCAAACCGAAGTGTCCGATAATAGCCTGATTTTGATACTTGGCGAGGAACTCCTCTGCGCCCGAGAATGCAATCTGGTTGATGTAGCGGTCCACCTCTTCAGCCGACATACCGATACCGTTGTCGGTTACGGTCAGCGTGCGCGCATCCTTGTCTACGGAGATGTGAACTGCGAGTTCACCCGTTTCGCCTGCAAATACGCCCGTCGAAGCGAGTGTTCGCAACTTCTGCGTTGCATCTACCGCGTTCGATACCAACTCGCGCAAGAAGATTTCGTGGTCCGAGTATAAGAATTTCTTAATTACGGGGAAGATGTTCTCTGTTGTTACCCCAATTTTTCCGTTTTTCATAGTCTTATATTATTGTAGTTACTTGCGTTTTGTTTGCAGAGAAAGGGTTGTCCAAACCTTGTGCCATACCTATATTTACGATGTAAGTCTGCCATTTTGTCACAGAAAAAGAGTAGCAGTGTCATTAACTTGACACTGCTACCCTAAAAATAGCTCTGCATCGGACTACAAGAATCCCTCTTCGACAAGCCACTCTCGCACCTTTACCCAATCGACATAAGGGCGCGATGTGGTCATCGAATGAACGAGTGGCACACCCAAAGCACCATCATCGATGTAGACATCGGCATGAACTTTTGGCGACTTGGTCCACTTCTTCTGTGTTGGGTTCGAGTTTACCGCATAGAGAGGTATGTCGTTCTCCTTGAACCACTGCACAGCCTCCTTCTCGAGTTTGCCGCTACGCATAGTGTAGAGAATGAGGTGGTGACCCTGCTCTACCAACTCTTTAAGTACGGGTACTGCGCCCACATCGTGTCCCAAGTATGGGTACTCGTGGGTTACACAAGTACCGTCAAAATCGACAGCGATATACAATCCGGTGTAAGACATAGCGTTATCTGTTATTTAAGTATTCTCAATGCTTTGAGTATTCTGCGCCATCCGTGCGAGTTCTTATCCGAACCCGAGGTGTACTGATAACGATAGCTGTATCCGTACGACTGACGGTTCTCGCTTGCACCATTGAGAACGACACACATATTGTTCAACTTCTTCTCGTTGTGCAATGCGTTGATATCCGGAATTTGCTGACGCTCCAACAATCCCTCACGTACGACGTAGATGCTCAGATCGGCAACACGGCTGGTAATCATAGCATCGGCGATAACCATTGCAGGTACGCTGTCGATGATGATATAGTCGTACTTGTTGCGGCACTCGGCAATCAGGTCGTCCAAACGCTGCGACATCAGCAACTCAGCAGGGTTTGGCGGCTGCAATCCGGCATATATAAAGTCGAAGTTCTCGTGAATACCGCTATTTACGATGATGCTGTTGATATCGACATCTGCCGAGCTCAGATACTTGGTTACGCCATTAGGGTTACTACGCTGTCCCATATGCTTCGACAATGTACGACGACGAAGGTCGAGGTCGATCATCAACACCTTGTTATCCGAGAATGCGAGTGTCATACCGAGGTTCATCGAGACGAAGGTCTTACCTGCGTGGGCATTCGACGAGGTGGTGAGGATAACCTGCTGCTTGGTGCCTCGCGACATAAAGCCCATATTTGTTCGCAAAATCTTGAATGCCTCCGACACCTTGTCGCGACCACTCTCACGCACTGCAATAGAGCGGTTCAGATGACCCTCGAAGAGAGGAATGTCGCCGAGGTACGGAACGGTACAATATTTTGTGAGGTCGTGCTTGCCCTGCACCTTCGAGTTGGTGAGAATCATCAAGTAGATGATGCCAAGCGGAAATCCGAAGCCGAGTACAAACATCGCCAAGAGAATGAGTGTCTTGTTTGGCGATACGGGTTTAGGGCTACCGAATGCCTGGTCCACGATGCGTGCCGGACGCTCGGTGATAGCCAACGAAATGGCGTTCTCCTCGCTCTTGGTCAGGAGGTAGAGATACAACTCCTCCTTGATCTTCTGTTGACGAGCTATCGAGAGATACTCCTGCTCCTGCTTTGGTACGGCACCAATCATCGACGACATCTTACGCTCCTCGTGCTTCAAGTTCTTGAGCTTGATTTCGAGCGACTTGATGTGCGAGCTGAGCGATGCAAGAATGGCATTTTTGGTCGAGCTGATATTGCTGTTCAGCTGCTGTACGAGTGGGTTGTTCTCGCTGTCGGCACCGAGCTTCATTCGCTGAAGCACCAACTCGTTGTAGCCTGTAATCTGAGCCGATATGCTTGCGCTGCCGTCGAATGTCGTAGCCGGAATAAGGCTTGCATTCTGAGAACTGTCGCTCAAGTACTCGCTGATGTACTTAGCCATTGCAATCTGGTTCGAGGTTACGGCAATCTCCTGCTCGTAACGCATCATACCCTCGGTGCGACGCTTAGCCTCAGTCGAGATATCGATGATGTTGTTCTTGTCCTTGAAACGCTTGATGTCGCCGTCAATCGAGTGCAACTCCTCGCCGATAATCTGCAGACGCTCGTTGATGAACTTGGCTGTCGCCTCGGCAACAATCTGCTTGTCGATTACGGCATCGTCGTTGTACACTTCGAGCAGGGTATTAAGAATATCCTCTGCACGCTGAGGTACTACGTCGTTGAGCGAGAGGTTGATGATCGACGACATCTTGCTTGCCACGTTCATCTGCACCTTGTTGCGGTAGGCTGTCGCTACGGCATCCATATTACCCTTGAGTGCGCGCACCTCCTTGCCTACGAAATCGGGACCGAAGAA
>JAZNHC010000119.1:0-11264 GCA_045576755.1 Alistipes sp. | reverse complement strand
TTTGTGAGTATTTTATACTCAAAACAGCAATAAACACAATTTAACAGACAATACAATTATGGTAAAACCTACACTTTTGGTGCTTGCCGCAGGAATGGGCTCGCGCTATGGCTCGCTGAAACAGATGGACGGAGTTGGTCCTAATGGTGAGGCTATTATTGACTATTCGATTTACGACGCAATCCGCGCAGGATTTGGCAAAGTAGTTTTCGTTATCCGCCACTCTTTCGAGAAGGAGTTTAAGGAGATGTTCGCTGCAGATCGTTTTGGTGGTCGCATCGAGGTTGATTACGTATTCCAGGAGTTGGATTATCTGCCTGAGGGCTTCTCTGTACCAGAGGGTCGCGAAAAGCCTTGGGGAACCAACCACGCCGTAATGATGGGTGCAACAGCAGTTCACGAGCCGTTTGCAGTTATCAACGCTGACGACTTCTACGGCACTGACGCATATCGTGTTATGGGCGAGTATCTTTCGCAGTTGGATGGCGCAAAGGGCGAGTACGCAATGATTGGCTACGAGGTAAACAAGACTTTGTCGGACAACGGAACAGTTTCGCGCGGCGTATGTACGGTAGATGAGAATCGCTACCTTACATCGATGGTTGAACGCACAAAGATCGAGCGCAATGCCGAGGGCACAATCGTATTCCACGACCTGGGCGACGATGTAGCACTCGAGGAGCATACTCCGGTATCGATGAACTTCTTTGGTTTCACTCCGGACTATTTCGCGCACTCGGAGGCTGGTTTCAAGGAGTTCCTTGCATCGGACGATGTAAAGACAAATCTCAAGGCCGAGTTCTTCATTCCACTTATGGTGAACAAGCTTGTTAGCGGCGGTGATGCGCGCTTGAAGGTTCTCTCGACAACAGCACAGTGGTTTGGCGTAACCTACAAGGAGGATAAGCCTATGTTGGTTGCCAAGATTGAGAAGTTGATCGAGGAGGGTGTATATCCTCGCAACTTGTGGGAATAGTAACACGTTGAGCATTAGGGGTTATAGGATGCAAAAGATCCTATTGCCCCTATGCTGATTTTTAATTCATAATTCTTAATTTTTAATTTTCGAATGAATAGAGAAGTTAGAGTACGCTTTGCACCAAGTCCTACGGGACCTCTTCATATTGGCGGCGTGCGTACAGCACTTTACAACTACCTCTTCGCTCGCCGTCACGGTGGTAAGATGATTTTGCGCATCGAGGATACAGATTCGCAACGTTTTGTTCCGGGCGCAGAGGACTATATTATCGAGTCGCTCAAATGGTGCGGCATCGAGATCGACGAGGGTGTAAGCGTGGGTGGTCCACACGCACCATATCGTCAGAGCGAGCGCCGAGAGTTATACTTGAAGTATGCCACGCAACTCGTCGAGGCGGGATGGGCATACTACGCATTCGACACAGCCGAGGAGCTTGACACTCTTCGCAAGGAGTATGAGGGTAGAGGTGAGACTTTTGCTTATAACTACAAGGTCCGCACTACCCTTCCGACATCGCTTTCGCTTTCAAAGGATGAGGTGGAGGAGCGAATCGCTCGTGGTGACATCTGGGTTATCCGTTTCAAGATGCCTGAGAACGAAATCGTCAAGATGCACGACCTTATTCGTGGCAATGTCGAGGTAAACACATCGACACTTGACGACAAGGTACTTTACAAGTCGGTAGATGCACTTCCAACCTACCATTTGGCAAATATTGTCGATGACCACTTGATGGAGATTTCGCACGTCATTCGTGGCGAGGAGTGGTTGCCATCGTTGCCATTGCACTACCTTTTGTACAAGGCATTCGGTTGGACCGACTCGCAGCCAGAGTTTGCTCACCTTCCACTACTTTTGAAGCCTACGGGTGGCGGCAAGCTATCGAAGCGCGATGGCGACAAGATGGGATTCCCTGTATTCCCACTCCATTGGGTATCGCCAACTACGGGCGAGACCGCACGTGGTTACCGCGAGGATGGTTACTTTGCCGAGGCCTTTATCAATATGTTGGCGTTGCTCGGATGGAATCCGGGCACCGAACAGGAGATCTTCTCTATGCAGGAGCTTATCGATGCCTTCTCGCTTGACCGTGTATCGAAGGCAGGAGCCCGCTTCCAGCCGGACAAGGCCAAGTGGTTTAATGCGCAATATATGCACCACAAAACTGCAGAGGAGTTGAGCGCAATTTATCAACCAATCCTGCGTGAGCACGGCATCGAGGTTTCGGACGAGATTGCAGGCAAGGCAGCATTTATTATGAAGGAGCGCGCCACTTTCGTTAGCGATTTGTGGGATTTGACCTCATATTTCTTTGTTGCTCCTACCGAGTACGAGGAGAAGCAGCTCAAGAAGTACTGGAAGGGGGAGAACCCTGCTCGCTTGGCAGAGTTGCGCGAGGTATTGGCATCAATTGACGATTTCTCGTTGGAGAATACCGAGCAGGTTGTTCACGCTTGGATCACCGAGAAGGAGTATGGTATGGGGCAGATTATGAACTCGTTGCGCTTGGCTTTGGTTGGTGCAGGCAAGGGTCCGGGCATGTACGATGTAACCTCATTTATCGGCAAGGAGGAGTGTCTGAAGCGCATCGACTACCTCTTGGCAAATGTAAAACCGCTCGAATAAAACTTCAAAACCTACTACTATGACTATTGAACAGAATGTATGGGGCGCAACCCCGGAGGGCGAAGCGATAATCATCTACACGCTCAAGAACGAGCTTGGTAGCGAGGTACAGCTCACAAACATTGGTGCAGCTATCGTATCGGTAAAATATGCTGACCGCAACGGTAATATCGACGATGTGGTACTCGGCTACCGCGACCCTATGAGCTACTTTGGCGATGGTGCTGCAAGTGGCAAGAGCGTAGGTCGTGTTGCCAACCGCATTGCAGGGGGCAAGATGACCATTGAAGATGTAGAGTATCGTCTCGAGATAAACAACGGACCAAACCACCTTCACGGAGGTACAAAGGGCTACGCAAACCGCTTGTGGGAGTCGCGTGTCGAGACCAATCGCGTAGTATTCTCACTTATTTCGGAGGATGGCGATCAGGGTTATCCGCACGAATTGACTGTGGAGGCGATCTACGACTTCGACGACGAGAACAACCTCGAGATTACCTACCTCGCAAAGAGTGACGGTACAACCCCCGTAAACCTTACAAACCACGTCTATTGGAACTTGGCGGGCGAGTCGAGTGGCTCTGTGCTTGATCACGAACTCAAACTCAATGCCTCGTATGTCCTCGAGGCCAACGAGGTGCAAATCCCTACGGGGCGACTCCTTCCTATGAAGGGCTCGGCTCAGGACTTCACCGATTGGAATCGTTTGGGTAAGGATATCGGCTCTATTTTCAACCATATCGACCTATTCCGCGGTCACGACCACTTCTTTGTGGTGGATGGATGGCAAAAGAATATTCTCGGTGAGGTTGGCGAGTTGCGCTGCGAGAAGACCGGCCGTTTGGTCAAGGTTCTCTCTTCTCAACCCGGATGTATGGTCTATACGGGTAATTGGCTCTCGGGAGGCTGCCCTATCACAAAGTCGGGCGGTCGTTACGAAGACTATGCCGGCGTAGCTATCGAGTGCCAGGTACACCCCGACGCAGTAAATCAGCCCGATTTTCCTTCGATTCTTCTGCACGAAGGCGAGTTGTACTGCAACAAGATTGTATTCCAGTTGCGTACCTACTAAGGTGTCATACGTTGCATAACAAATAGAGCCGAGCGGAAAATTCTGCTCGGCTCTATTATATAATAAGGTACTACCCTATCGCATTGTCTCGTTCAGCACGTGCGCCAAGCGGTAGGCGGCACGGCGATACTGCTGAATGGTGAGTTTACGGTGCTTGAGCACGAAATCGCGCGTAAGTTCGTCGTTAGGCTTTACCCACTCGTAAATCACACGACAATCTTTTGCCGTTTCGCGAACCCAATCCTCGATGCTACCTTCGCACAACTTCGCACGTTTCTTCGCCGAGAAGGTATCGAACTTTACGCGGAAAAGTTCATAATCATTGTTGAACTCGGGATGAAGTTCGAGGATCGAAAGACCATCCCAAACCTTATGATAAGACGCCTTCTTGCCCTCATACTTGATAGGGAAGCAGTCCCAACGATACTTGCTACCCGGCTTGCGGAAGCAGTCGGGATACTCGGTGTAATAGACGTGGCAAGGACAGTGCATATCCTCCACCATATGAATTACGCACTTGAGATTGACCACGACAGCCGAATCTGTAAGGTTGCGATGATTCTTCAAGTTCTCCAAGCAAATTTTCAAATTAGGAAGTAAATCGCCATCGTTATTGTAGGCGCGCTCATCACTGATTTGCAGACTCTTATCCACGGTAATCATGTGCCACGCCAGAGTCGGGCGATAGGGCTGATGATAGGCGTGCTCGGGATGATTCTTGCCTCGTATAGGTTTGCGAATCTGATCCATCCATCGACAGTGCTTAACCATCGACGAGCCGAGATATTTCTCGATCTTTGCCTTCACCTCGGGCTCAAGATGCTGTTCTGCGGTATAGGTGATAAAGTTGTGTGCCCACCCGCCCCAAGCCGAGGCGGTATGGACACTAAACACAAGTACCAAGCTCAATAGCGATACAAATATTTTCTTCATTGCTCAATACTCCACTACTTGAAACACTCGTTAAGAATATGCGCCAAACGGTACGACGCTCGCAGGCACTGTTGCTTCGACAACTTCTGATTTTCGAGCAAGAACTCTCTGTCGAGCTTTGCATTAGGTTTGATAAGGTCGTAGATATAACGACAATCCTTGGCATTCTGCAATACCCACTCCTCGACTGTACCCTTGCACATCTTTGCACGTTTCTTTGGAGAAGCCTTATCGAGAGCTTTGCAGAACAGTTCGTAATCCTTGCCATATTCAGGCCAAATCTCACGAATTGACAATCCATCCCACACACGGTGAGAGGTGGTCTTCTTACCGTTGTAATATACACGCATCTGGTCGTGACGACGAATGCGCTTACCATCTATCTTGCGTGGGAAGCAATCCTCGAATTCGGTGTAAAAGATGTGGCAAGGACAGTGCATATCACCAACCATATGGATAACGCACTTGAGGTTAATCATCACAGCCGAGTCGGTGAGGTTACGATAATTCTTCAAATTCTCGATGCATTGCACCAAATTTGGATAGAGGTCTCCATCTCCGCTCGTAGCACGCTTGTCGCTCAACACAAATTTTTTCTTTCCAACACGATCAACGGTGCACATATGCCACCACGATGTCTGCTCCCAACCAGGGATACGTTTCTTGTTCCACAATGGCACCTTATCCATCCAGGTAGCGTGATCATAGATTGGCGAACCGAGGTAGTGCTCGGTTGCAGTTTTCGCCTCGGGGGTAAGGTGTTTTTCGGCAATTGTGGCAATAAGCTTGTGTGCCCAACCACCCCAAGCAGAAGCTGTCTGCACAGAACAGATTGTAGCTAAAGCAACGATTGTGAAGATAATTTTTTTCATAGTAAAATATTAAAGGTTAATTATTTAAAGCATTCATTCAAAACATAGGCAAGACGACAACCCGCCTTCAAGCATTGACGTTGAGTTATCTTGCTATACGAAAGGATAAAGTCACGATCAAGTTCATCACCCGACTTTACGTTATTATATACAGGGCGGCAACTCTTTGCCGAATCGCGTACCCAATCGTCAATACCTCCTTTGCAGAATTTGGTTCGCTGCTTGGGTGTAGCCTTATCAAACATCTCGGCATAGTACTCGAAGTCCTTGCTATGGTCAGGGTAAATTGCCGTAATTCCGGGACCATCCCAGAAGGAGTGATAGGTCATCTTCTTGCCATTATAGTAGACAGGTATTCTGTCACGTGCAGGCTTTCTCTTGCCATTCGCATCCTTCGGTCCTGGGAAACAGTCGGGGAACTCGAGGTAATAAATATGGGTAGGACAATGCATATCACCCATCATATGAATAACGCACTTGAGATTGACAACAACAGCCGAGTCGGTCAAGTTGCGATAGTTTTTCAAATTCTCGATGCACTGCTTAAGATTAGGAACGAGGTTACCACTACCCTTCGGAGTCTGTTCGGTGCTGACGCGATACTTTTCGTCTACAACCAAAGTGTGCCACGTCGAGGTCTGCTCCCAACCCGGGATATGACCTTTTCGTTTCCTTGTCCATGATGCCGTACGATCCATCCACAATGAGACCGACGGAAGCGAGGCTTTAAGATATTTTTGAGTCGCCTCTTTAGCCTCGGGGGTGAGGTGTTTTTCAGCAATACAAGCGATTGTCTTATGTCCCAAACCGCCCCAAGCCAAAACGCTCTCGGCGCTGAACATCGCAGCAATAGCCACCAGGGTAATTACAAGTCTTTTCATATTGATTTACAACTAATTAAATGCTATTATCTAAAAATCTCATTCAGCAAATAAGCAATACGATACGCCGAACGCATAGCTTGACCTTCGGATATCTTGCGATGACCGATAAGAAACGCTCTATCTATATGATCGTTTGCCTCCACACCATCGTAAATCGGACGACAACGTTTACCGGCATCCGAAGCCCAATCGTTGATTGTACCGCGACAAATCTTGGCACGCTGTTTAGGAGTGTACTTATCCAACTTCTTGCGGAAAAGTTCAAAATCCTTTCCATACTCAGGATAGAGAACGAGCAACGATTTACCATCCCAAACTGCGTGATACGAGGTCTTCTTACCCTCGTAGTAGACAGGCATAAATCCGCGACTCTTGGCACCTGGTGTCAAGCCCTGGAAGCAATCGGGAAATTCGGTATAAAAGATATGCGATGGGCAGTGCATATCCTGGAGCATGTGTATCGTATATTTCAGATTTACAGCTACTGCCGAGTCTGTAAGGTTGCGATAGTTACGCAAATTTTCGATACACTTCTCGAGGTTTGGCAGCATATCTCCGCTACCCTTCGAGGATCGCTTGTCGCTCACTCTGAACTTCTCGTCTACAACGCAATGATGCCAACGGAGCGACGGTCTGTAGGCCTGCATCTTCTCATAATCGGGATGATTCTTGCGTCGTATGGGCTTACGAATTTGGTCCATCCACACACAATGGTCGATCATCGGCGAACCGAGATAGTATTCCACCTTTGTTCGAACTTCGGGTTCGAGGTATTTATCTGCCGTATAAGTGATAAATTTGTGAGCCCAAGATCCCCAGCCGTATGCAGTATGCACCGAAAAGAGTGCCACTACAGATAGGAATAGGATTGCCAATTTTCTCATCATAAGTAAGATTTAAGATGTTTAATATCACAAAAATAGTTTTTTTAACATTAAAAACCAAAAATCTTCGAGCCATCAAGCAAAATAATTTTTTATTTACAATAAAAGCACTATATTTGCAACGTTATTGAGGCGTTAGCCAAAACATTGTTTAACCGCCCGTATAACCATCGGTTGTTCTACCGATGAAAAATCGCAGAAAATTGAAAATATGGAAGATTTAATTGCTATTCAAGGCAAAAGTGTCGCCGAGCTGCGCGAAATCGCAAAGGTGCTCGGTATCACAGAGGAAAAATTGTCAAAAAAGGAGCTTATAGCTCGCATCTCTTCAATAGCTTCTGAAGAGAGCAATACTCCTAAGACCGAGGAGGTTGCCACAGTTGCAGAGCCTGCAATTCAGACAGCGCAGAAGCGCAAACGCGCTCGTTTGGGCTCAATCAAGGTGGAGACTGTCAAAAAAAGTGTAGCAGAAAATATGGTCGAGGAGGCGCCGAAGGAGGTTGCAGCACCCCCTGCCGAGGAGCCGAAGACCGAAGAGGTTGCACCACAGCCAAAGAAGCGCGGTCGCAAACCAAAGAGTGCAACCACTGCAGCAGTAGAGGTTAAAGAGAATAAGAAGAGTGCTGACGAGCCACAAACCGCAGCAACGGAAGAGATTGTCGAAAGACCTATTACCAAGGATGATTTCACTGCTGAGGTCTATGGCGAAGGTGTTTTGGAGGTTATTCCCGATGGTTACGGATTTCTCCGCTCTGCCGACTACAACTATCTGAATTCACCAGATGACATATATGTATCGCCATCACAGATCAAGCATTTCGGTTTGAAAGCGGGCGACACCGTAGCCGGAATTATCCGTCCTCCAAAGGAGGGAGAGCGATACTTCCCATTGGTGCGCGTAACCAAAATCAATGGTTTGGAGCCGGACTTCATCCGCGATAGAGTTCAATTCGAGTACCTCACCCCGCTCTTCCCAAGCGACAAGTTCAATCTCACGGGTGCAGGTCACAACTCGATGACCAACCGTATTGTAGACCTCTTCTCCCCTATCGGAAAGGGACAGCGCGCACTTATCGTGGCACAGCCTAAGACCGGTAAAACTATGATTCTACAGAGCCTTGCCAACGCCATAGCCGACAACCATCCAGAGGTGTATATGATTGTACTCCTTATCGACGAGCGACCTGAGGAGGTTACCGAAATGGCGCGTCACGTCAAGGCGGAGGTAGTCTCTTCAACCTTCGACGAGCAGGCATCGCGCCACGTTAAGGTTGCGGAGATGGTTCTCGAGAAGGCAAAGCGTATGGTAGAGTGCGGACACGACGTGGTTATCCTGCTCGACTCGATCACCCGCTTAGCGCGTGCCTACAACTCGGTGCAGCCTGCATCGGGAAAGGTTCTCTCAGGAGGTGTCGATGCAAACGCACTTCACAAGCCTAAGCGTTTCTTCGGTGCTGCGCGTAATACCGAAGAGAAGGGTTCGCTTACCATCATCGCCACTGCTCTCATCGAGACCGGCTCAAAGATGGACGAGGTTATCTTTGAGGAGTTCAAGGGTACAGGAAATATGGAGTTACAACTTGATCGTCGAATTGCAAACAAGCGTATATACCCTGCTGTTGATGTTGTTGCATCGAGCACTCGACGCGAGGATCTTCTACTACCTCGTGAGATTATGCAGCGCACGTGGGTTCTCCGTAAGTATCTCTCAGATATGACACCTGTCGAGGCTATGGAGTTCCTCGAAAAGCAGATGACTCTGACACGCACAAACGAAGAGTTCCTGGCTACAATGAACCAATAACGGCAGACAAAGTATTATGAAGAAATTTCTGATTTTTGCAGTTGCGGTTTGCACGACATTCCAATCTTTTGGTTGGGGGCAGAAGGGACACGACGTTGTAGCATATATCGCAGAGTGCAACCTTGCACCCGAGGTATATCAAAAAGTAGTAAAGAAATTGGGCAACCACTCATTAGTCTACTACGCCAATTGGCTCGACAATGCGAGCTACAGCGACCAATATCGCTACACCAAAACCTGGCACTACGCCAACGTAGACGAGGGCTTCACCTACGAGACGATGGCGAAGAACGAGAAAGGAGATGTCGTAACTGCCATAAACGGACTTTTGGCCGAGTTAAAGAGCGGAAAACTCACTGCCGAACAGGAGAGCATTCGATTGCGAATGTTGATTCACCTCGTCGGCGACATTCATTGTCCGATGCATGCCGGCAGATTGAGCGACAGAGGCGGCAATAACGTGATAGTAAAGTTCTTCAATAAGGATATCAAGTTGCATAAACTGTGGGATACCGAATTGGTCGAGGCTGCGCACAAGTGGAGCTACACCGAGTGGGAGCAGCAGCTCAATCGCTATTGCACTGCAGAACGCAAAAAGGAAATAGCAAGGGGCGAGGCGAAAGATTGGCTCAAGGAGAGTCACGCCATAGCCGTCGAGATTTACAAGACCTCGCCCGAAAAAGGCAAGCTCTACTACGACTACATAACGTATTACACACCCGTAATCGAGAAACAATTGCTGGCAGGAGGCTTGCGATTGGCACAAATACTAAACGAATTATATAAATAGAAACTAAAAATAGATATGGCATTACAATGTGGCATAGTCGGATTGCCGAATGTTGGCAAATCGACTCTTTTCAACTGCTTGTCGAATGCGAAGGCGCAGTCGGCAAACTTCCCTTTCTGTACAATCGAACCCAATGTAGGCATCATAACTGTTCCGGACGAGCGACTTGTCAAGTTGGCTGAAATTGACAATCCGAAGCGCGTCATTCCGACAACAATCGAAATCGTCGATATCGCCGGATTGGTAAAGGGTGCTTCGAAGGGTGAGGGTCTTGGAAACAAGTTCCTTGCAAACATTCGCAATACCAACGCTATCATCCACGTTTTGCGTTGCTTCGACAACGACAACATTACACACGTAGATGGCACGGTAGATCCCGTTCGCGACAAGGGCATTATTGACACCGAGCTGCAGCTCAAGGATCTCGAGACCGTCGAAAACCGTATCGCCAAAGTAGCCAAGCAGGCACAGACCGGAGGTGACAAGATCGCAAAGCGTCAATACGATATTTTGGTACGCTACAAGGAGGTTTTAGAGCAGGGATTGTGTGCGCGCACACTCGAACTTGACAAGGAGGAGCGCAAGGTTGTAAGCGACCTTAACCTATTGACTGACAAACCTGTACTATATGTTTGCAACGTCGATGAGGCAAGTGCTGTATCAGGCAATGCCCACACAGAGGCGGTTAAGGCGGCCATTGCCAACGAAAATGCCGAGATGCTTATCGTGGCAGCAGCTACCGAGGCGGATATCGCCGAGTTGGAGACCTACGAGGAGCGACAAATGTTCTTGGAAGATATGGGCTTGGAGGAGTCGGGCGTAAATCGTCTTATCAAGGCTGCATACAAGCTTCTCAACCTCGAAACCTTCTTCACAACAGGTGCTGACGAGTCGCGTGCTTGGACATATTCTCGCGGCACGAAGGCTCCGCAGGCTGCTGGTGTCATCCACACCGACTTCGAGAAGGGATTCATTCGCGCCGAGGTCATCAAGTACGCCGACTATGTTGCACTTGGTTCGGAAAAGGCTTGCCGCGATGCAGGAAAGATTGGTATTGAGGGTAAAGAGTACGTTGTGGAGGATGGCGATATAATGCACTTCCTATTCAATGTATAGCCTAAGATGTCAGTTTTCCGACTTTTTTTAGCAATATATAGATAAAAATTTATATTTTTGCCGAGATTTAACACCCAAACTGTATGATAACACTATCTACTTACAACCTTTTTTTGGCGATAATGGCAGCTACGGCATTGGTCGTATTTATCGCACTGTTCTTTGTCAAGGCTGGCTACGGATACCTCTACAACCCAAAATTTGGTTTTCCTATTCCGAATAAAATCGCTTGGGTGTTGATGGAGGCTCCCGTATTTATCGCAATGTGGGCATTGTGGTACTACCTCGGAGAGATGACAACCGA
>JAZNHC010000118.1:0-4775 GCA_045576755.1 Alistipes sp. | reverse complement strand
GAGTAATTCGGGCTATAGCTATTTGCGTTGGCTGATAAGAAAAGCTGATGGCTAATGGCTAATGGCTAATGGCTAAATTTTTACACAAACATATTTACAAACTAATTAAAAACAAAAAATTATGAGCTTCTTAACAAATGAGAAATTGACCATCGTCGGCGCAGCCGGTATGATTGGTTCGAACATGGCACAGTGCGCTATGATGATGAAGTTGTCGTCGAACATTTGCCTCTACGATCCATTTGCTCCCGCATTGGAGGGTGTTGCCGAGGAGTTGTTCCACTGCGGTTTCGACGCTATCAACCTCACCTTTACATCGGATATCAAGGAGGCTTTGACCGATGCTAAGTATGTAGTTTCGTCGGGTGGTGCAGCGCGTAAGGCTGGTATGACTCGCGAGGACTTGTTGAAGGGTAACGCAGAGATCGCTGCCGAGTTTGGTAAGAACATTAGGCAGTACTGCCCGGATGTAAAGCACATCGTGGTTATCTTCAACCCTGCTGACATCACCGGTCTTATCACTTTGATCTATGCAGGTGTTAAGCCTTCGCAGGTTACTACTCTCGCAGCTCTCGACTCGACTCGTCTTCGCAGCGAGTTGGCTAAGTATTTGAAGGTTTCGGCTGATAAGGTTGTAAACCCTCGTACTTATGGTGGTCACGGCGAGCAGATGGCTGTATTTGCTTCGACTACCACTGTTGATGGCACTCCACTCACCGACATTATTGGTACAGAGCGTATGCCACAGGCTGATTGGGACGCACTTCGTCAGCGCGTAATCCAGGGCGGTAAGAACATCATCGATCTTCGTGGTCGTTCGTCGTTCCAGAGCCCATCGCTCGTTTCGATCCAGATGATTGCTGCTGCTATGGGTGGCGAGCCATTCCGTTGGCCTGCAGGTTGCTATGTAAACAATGGCGAGTTCAAGAATATTATGATGGCTATGGAGACCAAACTCGACGCAAACGGTGTTGAGGTTCTCCCTGTAAACGGTACCGAGGAGGAGCACGCAACCCTCGTTGAGTCGTACAAGCACCTCTGTGCACTTCGTGACGAGGTTATCGCAATGGGCGTTATTCCGGCTGTTGAGGATTGGAACAAGATCAACCCTAACTTGTAAAAGACGATTTTCGAACATATCGTTGTGGAGAGTAGAACTTGAGTTCTGCTCTCCATTTTTTTTGTGAATGTTGGGTGATGTTGCGGATGTTATACGAAAAAATATATCGAAATAGGATAAATATGTTATATTTGGGCTAAAAAATGTTGCAAAAGGTTGCTCTGTAAGAAAATTTTTTCTAACTTTGTAATGGAGCTATTGTCAATATAGTTCGTAGATTATTACTAACTACTTAAATTCTATTACTATGAGTCAGTTCAAATCAGGTATCGTTCTTACCGAGGGTGAGCACGTAATCGCCGAGCTCGAAGCGGAACTTTGGGCAGAGAGTCCAAATCCAATTGCTAAGTTGATCGGTCAGATCTACAAGTTCTTTGCAATGCTTTGCGGTCACCGTCGCAAGGGTTTCCTCGTTATTACCAACAAGCGTGTTGTTGAGGTTATCAATCTTTACAACTGCTATGTATTTAACACCGATAAGGGCGTTAAGTATGTTCTCCCATCGAGCATCAAGGAGGTTGGTTACACCAAGTCTACTGTATGTGGTGTATTTTGCCCTGCATACTACCTCTATTATGACTCACATACACAGCGCACATCAATTCAGTTGAAGAGCTCGGATGATGCTTCTGCGCAGAAGTTGGTAGATGCTTTCTACAATGCAATTGCGCGCACGCAAACTGTGGATTTGTAGGTTTTTCTACCTCAATATTTATGCCCTCCTCCTGCTTCTTGCGGGAGGAGGCTTGTTGCTTTTGCCTACCTATCGTTGGCATTGGGCTGCAGCAATCCCTCAGGTGATTGTCGCCATTGTATGTATTAAAAATGCTGTGCGTATATTGAGTGCGTGGAGTTCGAAGATACGCGAGTATAGGCTGCTTATGCTGCGCAATATGCGTCAATTCAACCCCTCATCATTTGCTAAATTTATGGAGGCTCCGTGTGGCCGCCAGTTAGTCAAATTGGTGCTGCGCGATCTCGGTAGGGAGTCCGAGTATAAATCTCTGCTGAAATATAAGAAGTCGATATTAGCCTTTGTTCGTACGGAGATGTGCGTCCGAGAGCAGAAGGGCGTTTCGATAACCTTCTTCAACGAGGATGGACAAGCGCGAAAGGGCGATGCAGAATAGAAAACCGAGCTTTCGTTGATTGCTCGGTTTTCTCTATTTATAGATGATGCGTTCGATCTTTTTGTCGTGATCCTCTGTCGGTATCCTCTCGACAATCTGACACGGATAGCAAACGCCTATTGTGGCTGCGCGGAAACCTTCGCGCGCGATGTATCTGTCATAAAATCCCTTGCCGCGTCCAAGTCGTGCCCCCTCGCGTGTGAAGGCTACCCCGGGTACAATCATCACATCTATTTCGCTCGGAGTGATGGGCATTGCTGCTGAGGGCTCCATTATGCCGAATGCTCCGTGGTGTACCCCTTCACTTATATCGTAAAAATCCATATTGTCACCCTCGATGCGAGGCAACAGAACCCGTTTGTCGCGTGCGAGCCGCTCGATAATAGAGTGGGTCTGCGGCTCGTCCGCAAGAGATGCAAAAAGGGCTATGACCGATGCATTTGCAACCACATCCAACGACTCTATGTGGTTGAATATCTGTGCGGATTGTTCTCTTTTATCCTCCTCGGTGAGCTTTGCAATATCGGCTCTCACAGCTTTGCGTAGCGAGCGTTTGTCGGATGCAGTCATAAAAACCTTGTGCTTAATTGTTAAAATTTGGCAAAAAAGTATTGTTATTTCGCGAACAATTCGTATCTTTGTATTTAGGTATGCGCGTGTGTGCGCGTATGCCTATGGAAAACAGAGTGTAAACTGACAGCGAAATTTTCATAAAACTTTTCACAAAAATACACAAATCTTAAATTTAATTAAAATTATGGGCTGTTTTTTAACTAATTCATCTCTCGGAAGAAAGTTGGTGATGAGCATCTCGGGATGTTTCCTCGTGCTTTTCATCCTCTTCCATATGTCAATGAATGTTGCGGCAATTTTCTCTGCTGAGGCTTACAACATGATTTGCGGATTCTTGGGTGCTAACTGGTATGCTTTGGTAGGTACGGCAGTTTTGGCACTTGGCGTGTTTGTTCACTTTGCTTACGCATTCTGGCTCACTTGGCAGAATCGCAAGGCTCGCGGTAACGTGCGCTATGCCGTAACCGTTAAGGAGAAGGGCGTTTCGTGGGCATCGAAGAATATGCTTCTCTTGGGCGTAATCGTATTGCTCGGTCTTTTGATGCACCTCTCGCACTTCTGGGCGAAGATGCAGTTGGTTGAGTTGTTGTGTCAGCACGAAAACGACCTCGGACTCGAGCCAACCGATGGTGCAGCACTCATTAAGCACACCTTCAAGCAGTGGTACAATGTTGTGCTCTACCTTGTATGGTTTGCTGCTTTGTGGTTCCACCTCACTCACGGTGTTTGGTCGATGTTGCAGACTATTGGTTGGGCTAACGACAAGTGGTATCCACGCTTGAAGTGCCTCTCGGGTATCGTTGCAACCCTTATCTTCGGCGGTTTCGCAATCGTTGTGGTTTGGTTCTACATCCAGAACGTATGCCCTTGCTGTGGTGCTTGCTAATCAGGAGTAGTAATCTGAGTATTTAGAAAAATAACAAAATCTATAAAAATATGGCTTTCAAATTAGATTCCAAAATTCCTGCTGGTGAGTTGGCTCAGAAGTGGAGCAACCACAAAGCGGCTATCAAGGTTGTTAGCCCTGCTAACAAGCGTAAGTTGGATATTATCGTTGTAGGTACCGGTCTCGGTGGTGCGAGTGCAGCTGCTTCGCTCGGTGAGTTGGGATACAACGTAAAGGTCTTCTGCATTCAGGACTCACCACGTCGTGCGCACTCTATCGCAGCACAGGGCGGTATCAATGCAGCAAAGAACTATCAGAATGATAACGACTCGGTATACCGCCTCTTCTACGATACAATCAAGGGTGGTGACTACCGTGCACGTGAGGCTAACGTATATCGTTTGGCAGAGGTTTCGAACCTCATTATCGACCAGTGCGTAGCTCAGGGTGTTCCTTTCGCTCGTGAGTATGGTGGCTTGTTGGCAAACCGTTCGTTCGGTGGTGCACAGGTATCGCGTACATTCTATGCGCGTGGTCAGACCGGTCAGCAGCTCTTGCTCGGTGCTTACGCAGCGTTGAACAAGGAGATCGCTGCGGGTTCGGTTAAGTCGTATACTCGTCACGAGATGCTCGATATCGTTATCGGGGATGGCGAGGCTAAGGGTATCATCGCTCGTAACCTTGTAACAGGCGAGATCGAGCGTCACGGTGCTCACGCAGTAGTTATCGCTACCGGTGGTTACGGAAACGTATTCTTCCTCTCGACCAACGCCATGGCGTCGAATGGCTCGGCAGCATTCCAGTGCTACCGTAAGGGTGCAGGTTTCGCAAACCCTTGCTTCACTCAGATTCACCCAACATGTATCCCTGTACACGGTACACAGCAGTCGAAGTTGACTCTGATGTCGGAGTCGTTGCGTAACGATGGCCGTATCTGGGTTCCAAAGAAGTTGGAGGATGTTGAGGCTTTGCGTAAGGGCACTTTGAAGCCATCGCAGATTGCCGAGGAGGATCGCGACTACTACTTGGAGCGTCGTTATCCTGCATTCGGTAACTTGGTACCACG
>JAZNHC010000117.1:0-9731 GCA_045576755.1 Alistipes sp. | reverse complement strand
TACCCACAAAGATGGAACTGTAACCACCGAGGTACGCCAACTTAAAAGAGTTTGCTTTGAGGAGTATCTTCGACTTGAACTATCCCCCGCAGAGTTGGATAATGTTGACAAATTGTGTGTAACCCCGTCGTTTGCCCGCGCAAATGAGGGAGAAGATGGATATTTTGTTGCAGAGGATGGCCTTCTCTATGGGTTTAAGCACGCAGGAATGGGGGAGTATAGCCGTCAAGCGAAGAATCTGAGAATGTCGATGAGCTGCATCAACACTCTGCGTGGAGCATATCTCGCCATATTGAAGGGCCTCGAATTTGAGAGCGTTCAGTGTTACCACCATAAAGATGGCGAATACTCTTTTTCCTATCAGTACGATCTCTCGAAGTGCGGTGCATACGAGCCGCTCGTGATAGATTTCTACCCAATGCCTAAGGGTGAGAATAATTATAGCGCAATGGCGCGTCGTTATCGTGAATACCTCATTGAGAGTAATCAAATGCCTCAGATGTTGAAGGAGCGCGTGGGCGAGAATGAGCATTTGCGCTACGCTTCGGAGTCGCCCGAGATTCGTATTCGCTTGGGATGGAAGCCTGTGCCAACACCTGTTGAGCATCAAACTTTGGAGAATGAGCCTGAGATGCGTGTTGCGGTAACTTTCGACCAAGTTAAGGATATTGTTGACGAGCTGAAGCGTCAAGGCGTGGAGAAGGCTCAACTTTGTCTGGTCGGTTGGAATCACAAGGGACACGACGGTCGCTATCCTACGGTCTTTCCTGTTGAGCCTTCGCTCGGCGGCGAGGAGAAGTTGCGCGAGTGTATAAAGTATGCGCAGGAGAATGGATATCGCATCGTAGGACATACCAATCGTACCGATTGCTATGAGATTTCGTCGGATTGGAACAATGGCGCGGATGCAGCGAAGAATCCCGACGGCTCGTTGCAGGCAAATCGTGCGTGGTCGGGAGGTCAGATGTTCAACATCTGCTACAAACAGTCTCACGACAAATACTTCCTCGGCTATGAGCCTAAGGTTGCCGAGTTGGGATTTAAGGGGTTGGAGTATATTGATGTGCTCTCGATTATCAAGCCTCACGTCTGTTATGACCCTGCTCATCCTTGTACTCGTCGCGAGGGTGCAATGTATGCAAACAAAATGTTGCAAGGATTGCGCGATATGTTTGGCGGTAGCCAGTCGGAGGGTGGTTGCTACTTTGTGGCAAAGTCGCTCGACTATGCTATGTATGTAACGATGGCGTTGAATCGTCTGACCGACAAAGAGAAGTATCCTTATATTGATGACTATGCTCCTATTTGGCATATCGTATTCAATGGCTATTTGCTGCACAATCCGGCATCGCAGACCGTTAATTTTACATTGAAAGAGCCGTTCTATGCTCTGCGCAATGTGGAGTATGCGGCTCGTCCGATGTTCTACTTCTACTCGGCATTTGTGGATAATCCAAAGAAGAATTGGATGGGAAATGCAGATATTACTTATAAAGACAGAGCCGATTTGGAGAAGTCGGTTGCCGCTATTAAGCAGGGCTACGATCTCTTCAAGCAGTGGGAGCATCTGCAGTTTGAAACTATGGAACAGCACGATGAGTTGACAGAGGGGGTATATTGTTCGACCTACTCCGATGGCACTCGTGTGGTGGTAAACTATAACAAAGAGCCTTTTGCGTTCGAGGGTGTCGAGGTTGCAGGAGAGAATTATTCTATAATCAGTAAATAACCTAAAACTATGAAAAAATTATTCTTTGCGCTTGCTGCACTATTTTTTGCAATGTCGTGTTGCAAAACTGACGAAACAGTAGAGCTGAACATTACATACAAGGATGGAACTACAGCTACCGAGGTGCGTCCTTTGGAGGTTGAGGGTGGTCTTTTCGGCGATAAGTATCTCCATTTCGAGATGACGGTGGAGGAGTTGTCGAAGATTGCCGATTTGCAGGTGTTGCCGTCGTTTGGTCGTGCAAATGTGGGCGACGAGGGATATTTTGTATCGTCGGACGGTCTGATGACGACCTTTAAGCCGTTGTCGAAGGATGCGCGTCGCGTGCGCAAGGCTTCGGTGAATATGTTGCCCGCAAACTGCTTCAAGGTGGGCGAGAAGTGCTATGCCGGTATTATTAAGGGTTTGGAGTATGAGTGTAATCAGTATGTTACCCTTGTGGACGACAAGGAGTATCAATACTACTACCGCTACGCTACGCTGAAAGATATTGAACCTTACGAGGATCTTACGATTGATTTCTATCCTTTGCAGGGCAAGGATGCCAACTATGCAGGTATGGCGCGTTTGTGCCGTCAATACTTGATTGATGCGGATCGTATGCCAAAGCTCGTTAAGGATCGTATTGGCGAGAACGAGCATTTGCGCTATGCCTCGGAGGCACCGGAGATTCGTATTCGTCTCGGTTGGAAACCTGTACCGACTCCTGAGCCACACCAGACTTTGGAGAATGAGCCTGAGATGATTGTAGCAGTTACTTTCGATCAGGTAAAGGAGATTGTCGATGAGTTGAAGAAGCAGGGCGTAAACGAGGCGCAGTTGTGCTTGGTGGGTTGGAACGTGAAGGGTCACGATGGCCGTTTCCCTGACCACTTCCCGGTAGAGGAGCAGCTCGGTGGCGAGGAGAAGTTGCGCGAGTGTATCAAGTATGCGCAGGATAATGGCTATAAGATTGTTGCTCACACCTGCCGTACCGATATCTACGAGATCTCGAAGGATTGGAACGATGGTGCCGATGCCGCACGCAAGGCTGACGGCTCGTTGGTAGAGCGTTATGTTATTGGTGGCGGTATGATGTACGACATCTGCTACAAGCAGTCCTACGAGAAGTACTACAAAGAGGAGGAGCCGAAGGTTGCCGATTTGGGTTTCCGTGGTTTGGAGTATATCGATGTGATTTCGGTAATCTATCCTCACGAGTGCCACAACCCTGAGCATCCGGTAAATCGCAAGGAGGCTGCCGAGTATGCCAACAAGATGTTGAACGACTTGCGCCCAATGTTCGGTGGCAGCCAGTCGGAGGGTGGAGTATATTATGTAGCAAAGTCGCTCGACTATGCTCTCTATGCTTCGATGCGAATGAATCGTACACAGAAGTATGAGATTATCGACGAGTATGTACCTACTTGGCACATCGTATTCAACGGCTACATCCTCAATAATGCAGCTGCTCAGACCGTAAACTATCCATTGAAAGCGCCTAACTCGGCTTTGCGAGTTATCGAGTACGCATCGCGTCCAATCTTCTACTTCTACTCGGCATATCGCAATGTCGGTCATAATTGGATGGGCGAAACAGACCTTACAATGAGGGATAAAGCGGACTTGGAGCGTTCGGTGGCTATTATCAAGCAGGGCTATGATGAGTTTAAGACTTTGCAACACTTGCAGCTCTGCACTCTCGACGACAACTTCGAGTTGGCAAAGGGTGTTAAGTGCAGCGTCTACTCTGATGGTACTCGCGTTGTCGTGAACTACAACAAAGAGCCATATAACTACGAAGGTAAGGAGGTTGCTCCTGAGAACTATATTGTCGTAAAGTAATATCGCTGTGCGTTGAAAAGGCTATTGCTGATAGTTTGCGCGATTTTGCTCGGTACGGTGGGTGTGAAGGCCGGAAATGGAGCCTATCACATCTACCCCGTACCCGAGGGAGTGCACCTAAGCGATATGTTCGATGTGGAGGTGAGTGCCGACTCGCTCGAGTGGGAGCGCGTGCCTGTGGTTATGACTTTGGTGGCTACGGGACAAGGGCATAGAAAACTTTCAGAGACGGAATTTGCCGAGTTCGGAGGCTATCCGAAGGTGCCTTATGTCGATAAGTGCGCTATAGCCTCGCTCTCTGCAACTCGCAAGGTTTGGTTTAGGGTGTCGCATCCGACAGCCAAGGAGCTTACAATCTCGCCCGAAAGACGTGGTATAGTGCCCACAATGGTAGATGGCAAGGCAGTATTCGCAGTTGAGGGTGGTGCCAAGTTGATGATTGTGCCCGATGGCGATGTCGTGCGAACACTCTCGTTGATGGTGGATGACGATTCTCGACATCTGCTTGATATGCGTCGATATAACCACGTCATCCGCTTCGGGAAGGGCTACCATACAGCAAAGAATAACCATCTGATTGAGCTGAACGAGTTTGGTGCACCGGTGGTGACCATTCGCGAGGACGATACTATGGTGGTTATCGAGGAGGGTGCACACGTGTGTGCTGCCTTTGATATTCGTGGTGCAAAGGGGGTGCGAATAACGGGTAGAGGATTTATAAATCTGCTCGACAGGTGCTATGGCGCGGAGCGAAATTTCGAGGGTGAGCTGGTTGGGGCTTTCCGTCAAAACGTGGTGCCTGCAATCTATATCCACGAAAATGCCTCCAATATCCTTGTACGCGGAGTAACCATTATGTCCGACTTCCGCTGCATCACAGCGCGTAATGCCGAACATATCCGTGTCGAAAACGTGAAGATGTTCTCGTCGCAGCAGAATGGCGATGGCGTGAATGTTATAAATACCCAACACTTGCACGAAAGCAACTGCTACATCCACAGCCAAGATGACTGTTTCTGCGGCTATAACAACTGCGACAGCATCCGTTTCTTGTGGGATGACGATAGGTATATCAAGGGGTTGCCTACATCCGATTTGATGCTGACAAACTCGGTGGTTTGGACAAATTGCCGACCATTTGTCTTTGGCGGACACGCTACAGGAGCAAAGGATCCTCGCTGCGTTATGGAGAATATAACGGTAGATAGTTGCGAGATTATCGGTATGGTCAATTCGCTCCACTACGAGCGCGATTTTACCTACAAACGCTACCAGACACGCACCTTCTGGAGCGGTATGATGCGCATCCTCTCGCAGAGTGAGCAGATAGTGCGCAATATCACCTTCCGCAATATCGATGTCGAGTGGACCAAAGGTTATAACGGTCAGCCTATACATATTGCAGTGCGCGACAACTCCAAGACTTCGTATCGCGAGTCGCAAGGTTATCGCATAGAGAACATCTTGTTCGAGAATATTACCTTCCGCCATCTGAATAACGTCGTGATGCCTATCTATATGAAGGCTCCATCGACGATTGAGGGGTATGGAATATACAATATTCGCTTCAACAATGTTACTTTCGACGGCAAGCCACATACCGAAGTCGGAATGACTTTGGTCGGTAATGTGAATTTATAGGGCGAAATTCGGTTAAACCGATAGAAATTTATATCTTTGCAACGTAAATAGACAGAATAGAGAAAAAGATGAGAAAAGTTGCAGTTACAACTCTCCTAATGTTGCTGACCTTCACCTCGTTGATGGCGGAAAATCGCCAAACGCGCGAGGAGTATGTCGAGCGTTATAAGGCGATAGCCATAGCCCATATGGAGCGCTACGGAATACCGGCAAGTATTACGATGGCTCAAGGAATCTTGGAGTCGGATAGCGGAAATAGTGCGCTCGCCAGAGAATCGAACAACCACTTCGGTATTAAGTGTAAGAAGTCGTGGAAGGGAGAGCGTGTCTATTATGACGACGATGCCAAGGGCGAGTGCTTCCGTGCATACCCTACGGTGGAGGCATCGTACGAGGACCACGCCGAATTTCTCGACAAACAGCCCCGTTATGATTCGCTTTTTGTCTACGCTTCGGACGACTATCGCAGCTGGGCAAGAGGTTTGAAAGCTGCCGGTTACGCTACTGCGCCAGACTATGCCGAGCGATTGGTTAAGATTATTGAGTCGATGAAGCTTTACCTGCTCGATAAGCAGAATGGTGGCCGTGCTTATACACCTACTGAGAATGTGGATGAACAGGTTGCACTGTTGTGGGAGAGCCATACGGCAGTCTCGGACGAGCAGATAAATCCTAACGACTATCGCGTGACGGTGAATTCGCATAAGGGATATGGCGTGTATCGCACCAATCAGACCTACTATGTTGTGTCGAAAGAGGGCGATACGTACGAATCCCTCGGAGAGATTTTCGGCATCTCGCCAAAGATGTTGCGTAGGTTCAACGATCTGCCAAAGGATGCTAAGTTGAGCAAGGGCACAGTCGTCTATATCGAGCCAAAGAAGAGCTGCTGGTTGGGCAATACAATGCAACATACCGTGGGCGATAATGAGAACCTCTATACCATATCGCAGAGCTACGGCATACGTCAAAAGGCGTTGATAAAGCTCAATAAACTGCGTCCCGGAGAGAACTTTATCAAGGGAAATATAGTTAGACTGAAGTAGCCGCACAAAAGAGGAATGGCTACACATGAGATTTGATCACAACAGGAAAAAACGATTAAAGCTATGACACAACCACTTCGTGAAAAGATATTGTCGGCTATTATCGACAAGTCGTCGCTCAAACAGCGTGTGTTCGATAATACCTTCTCGGTATTTGGCGAGTTGAAGGATACTCTTTTGGAGATGGCATCCGAGATTGATGATGCGCTCGACGGAAAACTTGACCGCCGTGTACGTATCGAGTATCGTGACCGTGGAAAGTTTGAGGCGCAACTTCAAATCGCTTCCGACCTTCTCATCGTGCGCATGCATACCGACGTGTTCAATTTCGACTCTAACCATATCATTTGGCAGAACGAATATGTGCAGAGCGATAAGGCTAACTCCTACTGTGGTATTATCGATATCTACGACTTCCTCTCCGACTCGTTCAAGTTCAATCGCTCGGCTGACGAGGGCTACCTGATTGGTCGCATCTTTATCAACCGCGAGAAGATGTTCTTCGTAGAGGGTAAGCGTCAGAATATTGTGCGAGCCATGAGTTTCGGTAAGGAGGTCATCTCGCGCGAGAATTTGGTAACTGTGCTCGAAACGGCTATCAACTATGCACTCAACTTTGATCTGCTAACACCTCCGTACGAGGAGAATAAGCGCGTTACCGTCGAGCAGTTCAATACCAAGATGGATAACTCGAAGTTCGTTACGGGTAAGCGTTTGGATTACGATTTTAATGTAGATGATATTTAGATATTGTTTATGAAAAGATTTTTTCTCTCGGCAGTAGCGATCTTGTGCGCTACTGTCGTTGTATATGGCTCGACCATTAAGTACGAGGATATTGCAAAGTGTCGCGCAGCAAATAAGGCGATTTATGGCGTTCGCTCGATGGCTGACGGAGAGCATTTTACCATCATCAAGGGCAAGCAGATTGTGCGATGCAGCTATGCCAATCGTGCCGACAGTCTGCTGATGTATGAGGGCGATTTTGCTATCGGTTCCTACCTCTTTTCGCACGATGAGAGCAGGATTTTGCTCTCGGATGCAGCGAGCATAAGATCTATCTATCGTCGCTCGGCAACTGCAGATTACTACCTCGCAGAGGTGGGCGGTAAGGCCCGTTTGGTACTGGAGCAGGTGCGCGATGTGGAGTTTTCGACTGACGGCAGACACCTCGTATATGCCCAGAATAATAACCTCTATCTCTATGATATTGCAGCTGCCACATCCAAAGCTGTGACAAAAGATGGCGAGTGGAACAAGATTATCAATGGCACCAGCGACTGGGTCTACGAGGAGGAGTATGGCTTCACAAAGGGATATGCCGTATCACCCGATGGCGCGAAGATAGCCTACCTGCGTTTCGATGAGAGCGCAGTACCTACCTTCGAGATGATGCGCTACGATGATAAACTCTACAACAGGGCCTTTTCGTTCAAATACCCGAAGGCTGGGGACAAGAACTCCGTAGTGTCGCTCTACGTATACGATGTTGCTACCGCCAAACGCGAGCAGATCAACGTGGGCGATAACCCCGACCAATATATCTTCAACTTGGATTGGACACCGAGCGGAATGCTCTTTTTCTACCGAGTAAACCGCCTGCAGAACCATTTCGAGGTACTACTGCGCGAGGAGAGTGGGGTGGTGCGTACCATCTACGAGGAGAAGAGTCCGACCTTTGTTGAACGACCTTCGTCGGCAACGGTACAATTCATTGATGATGAGCATTTTATTGTCAGCGAGGAGACGACCGTGGGTTATAATCACCTCTATCTCCACAGCGTCGAGAAGGGTCGTTTGTCGGCTATTACCTCGGGCAAGTGGGAGGTTACGTCGCTGGTTGGAGTGAACAAGAAGAGGGTCTATTACCTCTCGACAGAACGTTCACCTCTGCACCGCGACCTATATTCGATTGGTCTGAACGGAAGGGGCAAGAGGTGCCATACCACGGAGGCTGGATACTATTCGGTACAACCTTCGCGAGGTATGCGATACTACATCCGTACTGCTACGACATCCTCGATGCCGAATGTCGTGACTGTGCATCGTGCTTCGGGTGAAGTGGTTGATACTTTGGTCGATAGCCGTTCGGAAGTGGCATTGCGCGGAGAGTGGGCAAGGCGAGAATTTAGGCAGTTTGTCACCGAACGTGGCGATACGCTCAACTACTATATTCAGCTGCCGTTTGGCTTTGATAAGTCGAAGAGATACCCCGTATTGCTGACGCAGTATTCCGGTCCGGGGTCACAGTCGGTGCGTGATCGTTGGTCGCTCGATTGGGAGGATGCGCTGCCGCACGATGGCTACATTGTGGCGTGTTGCGATGGTCGTGGCACAGGCTTCAGAGGCGAGAAATTCAAGAAGTGCACCTATGCCGACCTTGGACGTAAGGAGGTTGAGGATCAGATATCTTTTGCGCGCTACCTTGCACGCCAGGAGTTTGTCGATGCAGAGCGTATAGGCATCTATGGCTGGTCGTATGGCGGATTTATGGCACTGAACTGCGCCTTGCACGGCGGAGGCTTGTTCCGTATGGCTATTGCCGTAGCACCGGTTACGTCGTGGCGTTACTACGATACGATATACACCGAGATCTATAATGGCTTGCCACAGGATAACCCAAAGGGCTATGATGATAATTCACCACTTTCGCACGCCGAGAAGTTGGCAGAACGTACGAAATTGTTGATTATTCACGGCACGGCAGATGATAATGTACACTTCCAGAACTCGATGGAGATGTGTCGTCGACTCAATGCTGCTGGCAAACAATACGATATGATGATCTATCCCGACCAGAATCATTCGATGCGCCCTTCGGCAACAACACTCGTACGCCAAAAGATGATTGACTACACCCTCGACAACCTGTAGAGTGGCAACATCGCTACCTACGCCCTACTTTGCAGATGACCCCGTATCCTTGTATAGCTGCAAGTAGGGTAGATACAAAAAAAAGACAAACACGCTATTCTGCATGTTTGTCTTTTTGTGGTGCCACCAGAATCCTTGAACCATAGCGTTAATACGCAATGCTTCAATTACTTATGATTTGACAAGGGCTCAAAAAAGGCCATTTCCATAATTGTATCACTCGATTTTTTACAATTTTGCATCGAAATCGAGGGACAATTTTTGGTGGTTTTTAGGGGTGATTTCAGTTGGTTAGTGCGACTAACCAACTGCTTTATTTCCGACCCGATAGACGCTTCAACCGGTTAGTATCACTAACCAGTTCAAAAAAAACAAATCGTGAGTATTACTCACGAGTTGTTTAGTTTAATCCTCACGGTCATTATAAAATCGAATGGATATTTTGGTCATAAACAATTTACATTTTAAATATTGGTGCGTTTACTGTAAAAAACAATCTCTCTCGCAATTCGTCTGTCCAATTTTCCTCCTTAATTCCCATCTTCTGCATAATTAGGTTTTGTTGGCTTCTTTCCAATCTGCCTCTTTTTTGCATTTGTGTAGGAAGAATTGCACCC
>JAZNHC010000116.1:0-12372 GCA_045576755.1 Alistipes sp. | reverse complement strand
GTATAGCAGAAGGTGTTGAGTACGGTGCGACCTTTGGCGTATTGCTGAACGAGGTGACGGTTAAATCGCTGGTCGATGAAGAAACCTGTCTTTTGCCCCTCTTCCCAATTTACGAGGAATTTGTGTCCATTCTCCAATACGACATTATCCTTCTCTGCCGAGCCGTAGAGATAGCCGTCCATGGCATTCAGATTTGCCTTGAAAGGCACCGTCTGCGCGCTCTTGTCGTATATGGCGGTGATCTTTTCGCCATATACCTCGCGAATAGCTGTAGCTATCTCGTTGCGCGAGTGGTACATGCCAACCGAGTGGCACTGCACAACGGCTGTCGTTCCGTATACGTCTACGACCAATCCGGGGAGCAAATCACCCTCACCGTGAATAAGACGGTAGCAGGTGGTCTGCGGATTGTCTGTCAAATCGAGTGTGCGACGCACATCGTAGGCACTTGCTACGCGCTTTGTCCACCACGCCGCATCAATCTCCTCATTCTCGAATGTGAGTATACGCACGGCAATGGAACCAATCTGGTAGTGACCGCGTGCGATATATTCGCCACGCTGCGTGAAGACATCGACAATGGCTCCCTCGGGAATGTTCTCTCCTTCGCACTCTATACGCTCAATGGCACCCGAGAATACCCACGGGTGACGACGTAGGAGCGACTCCTCCTTGCCTCTGCGAAGAAATATCTTTGCTCTGCTCATATCACTATTCGTAAGGTTCAACATAGATGGTGAATACCAATGGTGTATATGGTAAAATCTCGGTAGAGATGGTCTTTGTTGTGGTCACCTCCTCCTCGCTTATGTCGTAGTTATAGTTGTAGTAGTTGTAATCGTAGTAGTTGTAGTACGGCGAGTAGTAGTTGTAGTAGGAGTTATAGTAATTGTAGTAGTTCATCGCATTGTAGTAGTTTGCTACATTCGATGACGACTCCGTAGTAGTTGTGCTACCCGAAAGACCACTTGCTCCGTAGGCATAGCCCGATGTAGTGATAATCTGTCCGTATGCTCCGTAGTGCATCGAAGGTATGCAGTAGTACCACGCACCTATCGCCTGACGATTGTTCTCCTCCTTGCCCTCGTCGTCAGATGGGCTATAGCTGAACACCTCGCACTCGGGGTTCTTCTCGTCGAAGATGAAAGTGCGAATTTCTGCAATGTTGGAGTCTACGATAAAGCCGTCGAGGAAGCGCAATACATACCACACCTTTGCGCGACCATTCTTCGTAACCTGGGTCTTCTCCGACTGTTTCGATACGTCCAATCCCTCGCCAAAGCGTTGTAGCAAGATCTCGTTGATCTTCTTGTTTATCTCTACCATATTGCCCGGTGCATACTTTCTGTTGTCGGTATATGGGCGGTATAGCTTGTCTGGCAGGCTCATATCTTGAGGTTGCAGATATTTGTAGCTCGCAACATCGTCGGTAGAGGGATTGTAGTTGAGATTGTAGTGTAGGCCTTTTAACTTCAGATCGTCTTTTTCATCGACCTTCTCCGACTCAGGCTTCTGGGCTTGAGTCCAAACACCTTCATAGCCGATATATTGCTGTACCATCTCCAGTTCCAAGTCTGAAGGGTTTTTGATTGTGCTCACAACCTTTATGTCCAACACCAATGGGCGCGATGCATCGAGCGAGTACTGACCCTCGTAGCCACCCTCGGCAGATGAACCACTCTCACCATAGGCGATGGAGGATGGGAGGTAGAGTCTTACGTGCGAACCTTTACGCATCTTGTATGTCTCGTTGCCGATCTTCAGCTCGTTACGCATTGCAATATATGAACCCTCCAAGAGTCCCATATTGACACTGCCGCCATAGTTTACATACGGAGCATAGTGCGTGGAGTAGGAGAATGTACCACAGATCTGCGCCTGCTCGTAGCTGCGTGTCATACATACCGCACCGTTGATGTCGCGACCTGTCATCTGCGTAAATACCCAACAGGTGTCCTGATCCATGACAGCCTCCGAGCCGAAGTCGTTGCCATTGGCAGGGAAATTTTCGTTGATGTCGCCCGAGAGTATCTCGACATAGTAGCCGCCCTCCTCCTGGTAGTTATCTACAAGTTCGGGCTTATGTATGCGGATCCAGGCGTCGAGAGCTATCTTCTCGCGCTCCTTGTTCGATACACTCTCCTCGTTTATGCACGATGCCGAGACGGTCAGTGCGAGGAGTATAATTGCAAATTGTCTTATGTTGTGAATGAATTCCATATCTATTTTGTAACTTTTTTAATCCTTATGTACCAGGCAACCATCGAATTCTTTGGCACCGAACCTATCAGCTGCTTTCCGTATGCGAGAGGTGATGTCATATATATCTGCACCGAATCTGCCTCGCGGCATCCGGGTAGGGTGTACTCCAATCCGTCTAAAATTTCTGTCGTGCCGAGTCGAATTGCCAATGGCTCGGTGGACCAATCGAGCGTGTTGCCGCTTTTGCTACCCAATCGCTCTATTACCTCGGGAATATTCGACCAATATACTGTCGATGACGAAGGCTCCGAGCCGGTGAATGTATAGGCGCTGAAGCTTATCTCCAACAGATCGCCCCATTCGACTTGTGGTCGGGTGTCGCGGTCATTGTCGTAGTAATTTACGATGTGGCGATATGCATAACGTCCGAATGTCGAGTAGAATGCGGGGTTCTCCTCGATGACATTTCCAACCTCCTCTTCAGCCACCAATTGACGTGTGGAGGTGAGGTAGTTTACAATCTTATCTCGTTCGCTTAATAACGTATCCTCGCTCTTGCAGGAAGCCAAGAGTGACAGCGAAAGAAGTATGGTGAAAAATTTTCTCATGGTCATTAAACGGACAAAGATATGAATTATTACGCAAAAACTATGTTTTTGTAGCAGGAATTTTTCATTATAGCTGCTTGAGTGCGCTGCGGATGGCATCTTCCACACCGAGTGAAGGCTCCGATTTGAAGATCTTTTGCAGAACTTTCTTCGATGCGTTCTTTGCAAAACCGAGCATCACGAGTGCTGCCAAAGCCTCGTCGAATGCCTCCGAACGCTGTGCTGCGGCAATAGCGTTGGCTGCAGCATTGTGGGATGGCAAATCGAGCATCTTACCACTCAAATCTACAATAATCTTTTGGGCAGTTTTCAGTCCGAGTCCCTTCACATTCTTCAACAATGTGGCATTGCCTGTCGCGATGATGTTGCGGAGTTCCGATGGGGAGTATGTCGATTGGATCATTCGTGCCGTGTTCCCTCCGACCCCCGATACGCTGATGAGCAGACGGAATAGGTCGCGCTCCTCCTTGGACGAAAATCCGTACAAGAGTTCGGCATCTTCGCGAACGACGTGGTGAATGAAGAGTTTGACGCTCTCCAACTTCTCTATTTCGGAGTAGGTGTGAAGCGAAATATTGATGAAATAACCTACGCCACCGGCATCTACCACTGCATACGCAGGGGCAACCTCGGACAAAGCTCCATTGATGTATTCGTACATGACTCTAAAAGTATCTTTATTTTTGCACAAAAATAGAAAAAACCGCTCAAATATCGAAATTTCGGGGCATCAATGTTGCGTTATTTGGCTAAAAGTTGTAATTTTGTAGAGTAATTTGATTTTTATGAGCAGTATAGTTACGGTAATAGTAATAGCTGTGGCGGCAGTGGCATTCTTTGTCTTGGCCATGTCGCTTACGCTGATTATCAAGGGACACCATATCGATTCGGAGATATCGACCAATAAGGATATGCAGCGACTTGGTATCAAGTGCGCAGTGCAGGAGACTCGCGAGGATATGGCAGCCGAGAGTTGTGACGACAACCCGTGCAGCGGAAATTGTGCAGGGTGTGATATTGAACATTCAACAAAAAAATAGAGACAATAAAAATGAAGAAGCTATTTATGATCTTTGCAAGTCTGATGATGACTGCAATAGTTGTGGCGCAACAGGTGCCAAATCTTCCTGCTGAGTTGAGCTCAGGCCCTTGGAAGGCGGGTCACGTTCAGGGCGTAGCCGTGGATGCCAAGCAGGAGTATGTATATCTCTCCTTTACAACTATGCTTGTCAAGATGGATATGAGCGGAAATGTGGTTGGTACTGTTACAGGGCTTTTAGGACATTTGGGTTGCCTTGAATTCAATGAGGAGGATGGCAGGTTGTATGGCTCGTTGGAGTACAAAAACGATGTTATCGGCAAGGGTATCTTGAAGCAGGAGGGTGTGTCCAAGCAACTCTCATCGGGTTTCTATGTTGCAATCTTCGACGTCGAAAAGATTGTTTGTAAAGATATGAATGCCGAGCGCGACGGAGTTATGACGACCGTCTATATGAAGACTGTTATGGACGATTTCAGCGCAAAGGTCAAGACCAAGTCGGGCGAGAAAGTTGCTCACCGTCACGGTTGTAGTGGTTTCGACGGAATTTCGTTCGGCCCATCATTCGACGGCTCGGGCAAAAGAATGCTGACTATCGCCTACGGTATTTATGGCGATGTGAATCGTACAGATAACGACTACCAGATCTTGTTGCAGTTCGACACTGCAAATTGGTCGAAGTATGAAGCTCCGCTTTCGCAGGATAAGATGCATCGTCGCGGACCTTCAAAACCAAATGGCAAGTACTACGCCTTCACCGGCAATACAACATGGGGCGTTCAAAATCTTGAGTACGATCCGCATACCAAAATTTGGTTCTTGGCGTGCTACGCCGGAAAGAAAGATACATTCTCCAACTACACATTGTTTCCTATCAGCAGTGAATTGAAGCCGATAGTTCGCCCTCTCTATGGTGTTGGCTATGTGGAGGAAGGTCCGGTATTGAGCTATAAGATACAAGGCCGTTCAGATCGCAAGGATTTGGATGTCCGAGGTTGGCACAACGACCTGGGTGCCTATGGCATCTGCTCTTTGGGCGGTGGATATTTCTATCTTGTCTCGGGTGGAAAAACAGCCGAGGGACGTACTGCAACATTGCACCTTGCACGCTATGTCGGCAAGCGCAATAAGGCCTTCGAGCTTGTAAAGTAAAAGTGTGTCGGAGAGGGATGGCAAAGTACGACGATATATTTCTGATTAAATCGGATGCCGAATTCGAGCATGAAGCGTTGCGCTTGTTTCGCTACCAGGCGGAGCATTGCGCCCCCTATGCAGAGTATATCGGTCTGCTTGGTATCGACCCGTCATCGGTCAGTAGGGTGGAGGATATTCCAATGTTGCCGATTGAACTGTTTAAGTCGCACAAAATCTATTGTGGCGAGGAGGATCCGCAGATAGTCTTTTCGTCGAGCGCTACAACGGGTATGACACAGTCGCAGCACTATGTTGCCGATATTGAACTCTACGAGCGTGCCTTCACCGAGGCCTTCCGTTACTTCTACGGAGAGCCTAAGGAGTGTAGTATATATGCCTTGTTGCCGTCATATCTCGAGCGTGAAGGCTCGTCGTTAGTATATATGGCTGAGCGACTTATAGCCGAGAGTGATGGTGGAGGTTTTTATCTCGACAACTACGAACAGTTGTTGCACGATATGGCACGAGATCCTAATCCGAAAATATTATTGGGTGTGACCTATGCTCTGCTCGATTTAGCCGAGAACTATGCACCGCGACTCGACAATACAGTCGTTATGGAGACCGGTGGGATGAAGGGACGGCGTAAGGAGCTGCCAAAGAGCGAGTTGCATAAGATTCTCTGTGCCGCATTCGGTGTCGATAAGATCCATTCCGAGTATGGTATGGCAGAACTGATGTCGCAGGCATACTCTTTTGGTGACGGAGTATTCCGTACGCCAAAATGGATGAAGGTGTTGGTACGCGATGTTAATAACCCGTTTGCACGACTTGTCGATGGTCGTCGCGGAGGCTTGGATATCATAGATTTAGCCAACCGATCATCGTGTGCTTTCATCGCCACGCAAGATATGGGTGTTCGCTACGAGGATGGCTCGTTCCGTATCGAGGGACGCATCTCGCAGAGCGATATCCGAGGTTGTAATTTGTTGGTGCAGTAGAGGGTATGAAGTACGAGAAAGAGGATCTGCAAAGACTTCATCAAGAGTTGTATCGG
Organism: Alistipes sp.; assembly: GCA_045576755.1. Lineage (GTDB taxonomy): Bacteria > Bacteroidota > Bacteroidia > Bacteroidales > Rikenellaceae > Alistipes. Next base: position 6,332 of record JAZNHC010000116.1, on the reverse strand, counting down.
GCGCTTGCCGAGGTTATCCGCGTATGCGAGGTGTGCGATATTCCATACTTTATACAGGGTGGCTCGGCTATTGGTGCGTTGTACAATCGAGGTATAGTACCCTGGGATGATGATGTCGATGTTGGTATGACACGCGACAACTACGAACGTTTTTTGCGCGAAGCACCTGCCCACCTCTCATCCGAGTATTTTTTGGAGTGGTTCGAAACGGAGGGTAATACCCCTTTTTACTTTGCTAAGGTAAAGCGCAATAACACCCTCTTTGTCGAGGAGATATGGCGACATATGGATATTCATCACGGCATCTTTGTCGATATATTCCCCTATGACCGCATCCCCGACAATCCTACATTGGAACGCCTACATCGCTTCTCTGCCAAGTTTTGGATAAACTGTTTTATGGCGAAGGAGGTGTGGTTGTGGCGACACTGCGGTAAGTGTGCCATAGATGAGCCACTGCCGAAGTCGTGGGTGGGTTGCGCAGCGATACGTCTGGTCACCTCGCTGATGTCGCGTAAGGCTATATATCGCAAAATGAATCGCGTACTTGGACGTTACAATTCGTGCGATACCTCGCGCGTAAATATTGTACGTATGCCGAAGGATCAGATTGCGCGTGCCGATGTCGAAAATCCGGTAGATATGGAGTTCGGAGGGATGATGGTCAAGGCTCCGCGCAATATCGAAACATATCTGCGCCATCACTATCCAAATCTTCGCCCTGTACTTCCCGAGGAGGAGCAGATAAATCACGCTCCATATAAATTATCGTTCGATACCACCAAAGAATAATGAAGCTACTCTCGATAATAGTCCCGTCGTACAATATGGAGAAATTCCTCGCACACTGCGTGGAATCGGTGTTGTCGTCTTCTTCGTGCGAGGATGTTGAGATTGTTATCGTGAACGACGGCAGCCGAGATAATACTTTGGAGATAGCGCAAGATTTTGCTGCGCGCTATGCCAATACGGTGCGAGTTGTTGATAAGGAGAACGGAAACTATGGCTCTGCCGTGAATGCAGGCTTGGCGGTTGCCGAGGGAGAATATATCAAAATCCTTGACGCGGACGACTCGTTCGATAGTTGCAGGGTGGCGGATATGGTGAAGTTCCTGCACGATATGCAGGGTGTCGATATGGTAGTCACGCCATTTGTCGAAGTCTCGGAGAGTTCATCTCGCAGGGTGGACTACAATTTATACTCGCGCAAGGTATACGAATATGGCAAGGTGTACAATGCAGACACGATATTTGCCGATGGAGCGATACGCTTCTTTATGATGCACGGTGTATGCTATCGAACGGCTCTCCTGCGCGATATGCACTACCACCAAACCGAGGGTATCTCATATACCGACCAAGAGTGGGTATTCTATCCGTTGTTCAAGGTGCAGACGATAGCCTTTGCCGATATTCCGCTCTATCGCTACAACGTGGCACGCGAGGGGCAGACTATGGATGTGGCGGTGCAGATACGAAGCCTGTCGCAACTGTTGAGGGTTACCGAGGCGTTAGCGCGATATTTCTCTGCCGAGTCGGGTGCAGTCGAAAATGGGGCACGCAGGCTGTTCCTGCGAAATATCGTAGTGGACCGCATCAAAATTGTCTATCGAAAATATCTGTTGTTGATGCCTGATAAGGAGTTTGCCGAGTCGGACTTTGCGAGTGTGGATGCCCGCCTGCAACAACTCGCAGCAGAGTGCGGTACGTCGTCTATGGCGGTGCCTGTGAACAATGTGCTGAAGGTCGATTTGCTCGGATTCTGGAGGAGACGTGGTCGAAGATATTGCACGCCACTACGCAAGATATTGGTATGGGCGGACAAGCTGATGGTGTGGGTACACGCATGGATGTTCAGACAAAACAAATAAATCATAATATATAATACCTATGAAAATGAAGAGAACAATTCTATTTATGTTGATTGCCGCTTGCGCGTTGAACGCCTCGGCACAAAAATTTAATTGGCACAAGAACAGTGTGATTGCTCACCGTGGAGCGTGGAAGGAGAAGAACTTGCCTCAGAACTCAATCGCATCGTGGCGCGAGGCGGTTCGTTTGGGTTGTCACGGCTCGGAGTGTGATGTGCATATTACAGCCGACGACTCGTTGATCGTATTCCACAACCTTACACATCACGGCTTGACTCTCAAGGATTCGAAATATGCCGATTTGATCCAATATCCACTCAAAAATGGCGAGAAGATACCTACATTCCGCGAGTATCTTACCGAGGTGGTGAAGCAAAGCCGTACCAAGCTTATTGTCGATGTGAAGATGATGATTAGCGACGAATACTCGCTTCGTTTGAGCAAGGAGATTGTTAAGGTTATCAACGAGATGGGCGCAATGGAGTGGTGCGAGTTCCTCGGCTCGAATATCAAGGGCTTGCAGTGGTTGCAGGAGACTACAGGTTGCCGTGTTCAATATCTTGGAAGATGGCGTACCGAGGTGCCTGAGATGCATCCGGATGTAGTGCGCGAAAATGGATTTCTCGCTGTCGATTATCAGAATATCTTCTATTTCGCACATCCCGAATGGCTCAAGACATTCAAGAAACGCAAGCTCTATCTTAATGCTTGGACAATCAACAAGGATGAGGACATGGATTGGTTTATCAAACATAAGTTCGATGCCATTACAACCGACTATCCTGCCAAACTGCTCAAGAAGCTGAACTATAAGGTGAAGTAACGTTCTAAAGCCTTAAAATAAGACGACATCTTTCACGAGATGCCGTCTTATTTTAAGGCTTTAGACCATAGTATATACAATAAGCCCCGAATCCCACGCTGATACAAAAAAAGAGAAGCAATTCGTTGCTTCTCTTTTCAGCGGAAAGGGAGGGATTCGAACCCCCGGTACAGTTACCCGTACACCGCATTTCGAGTGCGGCCCGATCGACCACTCCGGCACCTTTCCAGTGCGTTTTGCGGTTGCAAATGTACGAATTTATTTTTTAATTCCAACAATTTAACGCAATATTTTACACTTTTTTTTAATAAAGTGACATTTTATATGTGATTTGTGAAATATAAGTATTATATTTGTATATACTAAAAGTGTACTTCTACACGTTAGAGGTATAAAGGAGGACCTTACTATGAGAAAGAGCATTGTTTATTTTATGGCTTTGATCTCGGCGAGTGTGCTGTCGGGATGTGGTGCAGCGTGGCAGAATGTTTCATATACTGATGACTTGTATGGCATACACGACAAGATATCAATCGCTAATCGCCAAAAGGCGGAGGCTGAGCTTGCAAAGGCTCAGTACGAGGCACAGCAGGCTCAGTACGAGGCTAACTTGGCACGAATACAGGCGGAGGCTGCAGCGCAGAGCGCTTCCGCAGCCGAGAGCAGTGTCAGTGGTTACGACTTGGTGCTTGCAGATAGCTACGAGAGCGCCTATGCCCGTCGTTTGTACGGATTCTCGTCGCCTACCTATCGTATGCCATCGTCATACTATACGCTCCGATTCTCGAGTGCATTCCACTACGCTTCGGCATACGATCCTGCATTCTACAATGTGATTGTGTCGGGCGATATGGTGTGGGTAGAGCCTAAGTATGTGACTTCGATGTTCGGGTCGTGGGGTGGAACAGTGTTGCCAACCTACAATTGGTACTACGGTTGGAACTATTCGTACAATTGGTACAGACCATATTATAGCAGCTGGTATAATCCTTATTATGGCACTTGGTACAATCCATACTATTGCGGTTATTACCACCACCATCACCACCACGGATATTATAATCCATATTATAACCGTCATCACAATCATCACCACTACCGTCCTGGGCACCATTACCCTCACAAGAGACCGGTATATCGCCCAAGCAGACCGGACAATCACCGTCCTCCGTATGCAGGCTCGGGTAGTGTAGGCAGCACGGGACATCACAACCGTCCAGGACAGGTTGCCGGACGTAATCCTGGTGCTTCGAAGCCGGCTGACAGAGTGAGCGGAACTCCGGTTAATGGACGCGGAAATCAGCCATTGTATCGCGGAGGAAATAGTTCGACAAATCAGCAGAACTCGGGTAGCTCTTCTTATCGTGGAGGCTCGTCGAACAGCGGAAGTTCCTCTTATAGAGGTGGCACACCAAGCAGTGGCTCGTCGAACAGTGGTAGTGCTGGCTCTTCGTATCGTGGCAGTTCTACAACACGAAAGAAGGTTTCGGGCAGTGTAGGATCATCGTATAGAGGCAGTTCATCCGGCAGCTCATCAAGCGGATCGTCAAGTAGCTCTTGGGGTCGCAGCTATTCGTCGGGTAGTAGTTCGGGTTCTTCGAGTTCGAGTGGTGGTTTCCGTTCCTCGGGAGGCAGTGGAGGAAACTCACGTGGCAGATAGTTTGAATAACTAAAACAGTTCTATTATGAAAAGGATTTTCTTGGTAGTCGCAGTATCGCTTGTATCGATGGTGCCGTTGCAGGCGCAAAATGCTTCTGGCTTACTATTCAATAAGGATATCATTCCGGCATCCTCGGTACTCTCGCTCTCACAGCGCGAGCCGCAGGGTACCGCGCGTTCGATGGCTATGGGAGGTGCGTTCACTTCGCTTGGTGCAGATATGGCATCGTTTGGCTACAATCCGGCAGGTTTCGGAATGTATCAACGCTCCGAAATCTCCATTACTCTGGGTGTGGGTGTGTCGAATACGAAGAACTACAATGCATATAATGCTCATAACGTAGTGACATCGGCAGCTGTGAATAACGTTGGCGCATCGTTCAATATCTATGAGGGTACGGGCAAGCTCGTGGCAGTAAACTTTGCCTTTGGGTACAACAAGGTTGCCGACTACAATTTCGATATGGACTACGAGGGACCGCAGACAATCTCGTCGCTTGCAGACGCCTTCTCAGATATCGCAAATAGTGGTCGTTTGTCGATCAATTCGAACAACAAGATTACCGACCCTAACGGCTACTACGACTACGATATGGACCCATACTATTGGGGCGCAGTGATGGCTTATAAGGCTGGTTTGATCAATCGCGGTGCGACAGGATGGTATCCCGATGAGATCGGTCCTAATGCTCAGATGTTGCAATATACAGATCTCAAGAGTCGTGGCTCGGCGGGCGAATTTTCGTTCGCTTTGGGATTTAACATCAACAATGTGGTCTATCTCGGTGCATCGCTCGATATTCAGAGCATATCGCGCAAGCAGACCATCTACTACGATGAATATATAGATTATCCCGAAGGTGGAGCTCCTTCCCCTGCGGACTATCCATATCAGTTGCAGCATTTCGAGTATGGTCAATCGACAATGATTAGCGGCTCGGGTGTGGGCGCAAAGTTCGGTCTTGTATTCCGACCTGTCGATGGCTTGCGAATAGGATTGGCTGTTCATACGCCGACCTACTATTCGTTAGCATATCGCTACTATGCAACGCTTGAGTCCGAGGCTCTTAGCGCGGGCGATAACCCTTACGGCTGGGAGGTAGATAACGGCTATGTCTATGCCGAAGAGGAGACTCCGATATTGCAGGATCGAAGTCACAATCGTTGGAAGTTTACCACTCCTACGCGACTCTTGGCAGGTATCTCCTATGCTTTCGGTCCATACGCTGTTATATCGGCTGATTATCAATACGATGCTTACCGTTCACTGAAATTGAATGAGGCTCCTATTGACCCCGGATATAATAGCGCGACATTCCGCTCAAATCTGAAGGGCGTTCACACGGTCAGAGGCGGTATCGAGGCCAAACCGGTGCCTTGGTTGGCTTTGCGTGTCGGAGGCGGATACAGGACAAATGTCTTGACCCAGGGCTATGAGATGAAGCAGTTCTCGGAGCCGGTGGCAAATGGGTCGTGGTACGCATCGGCTGGTTTAGGTTTTCGTCTCGGAAAGGTTACCTCAATAGATTTGTCGTACCAATATTGCAATAACCGCTATTCGGACTACTATACCTTCTATACTAACGTGGGTAATACTCCGAACGCAAGCCCTCTCTACGGTCTTGACATCATAAACCACAATTGCGCGGTGACATTTGCATTCAGATTCTAATCTGTAAATTCATACAGAGCGAGGGTGTCCAACAAGTTGCTGGACACCCTCTCCGCTTGATGTAGTCGATGCTATTTGACTGCTACGGCATCTATTTCGACCTTTGCACCCATTGGGAGTGCCGCTACTTCGTAGCACATACGGGCAGGTTTCTCGCCCTCGAAGTACTCAGCGTAGACTGCATTCATGGCAGCAAAATCCTTAATGTCGTCGAGTAGTACTGTGGTCTTGACGATGTCGGCATAGCCCATTCCCGCCTCGCTGAGAATTGCTCCGAGGTTGTCGAGCGACTGGCGAGTCTGCTCC
>JAZNHC010000115.1:0-3799 GCA_045576755.1 Alistipes sp. | reverse complement strand
GCAAGACGAGCTACCACGCCCTGTGGGACAACAGAATGATCAGTGCCATCCACCCTTGGAGCTACAACGATATGGCAGACCTCTTCGACATCTACACCGAGAAGGAGATTGCCAAGTTCTGCAAGGGCGACATCTTCGATTGGGGTAGGGATGTAGCCATCATCTCGTTCCCTATGCGCGAGTATCAGGAGGGTGACGAGATCGAGGAGATACCTTACCGACGCAAGTACCAGCAGGTAGGCGAGGAGTTGCTCACCAAGGCAGGCTATCGCTTGGCAAAGCTACTGAACGAAATTCTCAAATAGAACGACACAATATGAAAAGATTGTTGCTTTTGACCATTGCCCTTGCGACGCTTTCGACCTCGGCATACGGCTGGGGACGCAAGGAGCACGCTGCCGTAGCAAAGATAGCCGAAAACCACCTCACACCCAAGGCTAAGGAGCTTCTGCACAAATATATGCATCGCCGTTCGATAGTCTACTATTCGTGCTATGCCGATGACTACCAGCCCCTCTACATCGACCTCGGCTGGGATCCGTCGAACTACCGTCGAATGGCTATGTTTCCACACACCTACTGCGTAGACGAGAACTGCAAGCCACCTCGCTCAAACCGTGATGGCGACAAGTACATCAAAAATTGCCTCTACTACATCGATACGTGGGCTAAGGAGCTGAAGGCAAACCACAGCAAGATGAACGACTCGGTGCGCCTCACACACCTTGCACTGATTGTTCACGCTGTGGGAGATATGCACTGTCCTGTCCACATTCGCCTTCACGACGACACCACACTCGGCATCTACAAGGTGACCTACGGCAAGAAAAAGATCGATTTCCACCGTCTATGGGATGCAGGCTTGGTGGGTGCCACCCATCCGTGGAGCTACACCGACTTGGCACAGATACTCGACATTGCCACCGAGGAGGAGATAGCCGAGATCTGCAAGGGCAATGTGTTTGATTGGGGCGAAGATGCAGCACGCATAGCCACTCCGCTGCGTATCTACAAGGCTGATACAGTGATAGATAAGCCCGAGTTTATGCGCAAGCACCTCGCTACGGGCGAGCTTCTTATCCGCAAGGCTGGCTACCGTTTGGCGAAGATTTTGAACGATATATTCGAGTAACGCACTCAAACCGACAGACAAAATAATAGCCACCCGAAACAGGTGGCTATTATTGTCTATGCGCGACGCGACTATTTTGTATACTTAGCCTTCACGTTGTCGGTTGCCCTCTTCAACAACTCGGCAGGGCAGCACAATGTGATACGGACATAACGCTTACCTTCGGTACCGAAGATGCCACCAGGGGTGAGGAATACGTCGCACTTCTCCATAACCTCGTCCGAGAAGTCGTAGCAGTCGCCCTCGTAGTCGGCAGGGATCTCAGCCCAGATAAACAAGCCCGCCTGGTTTGGCTGGTAGGTACATCCGAGTGCGTCGAGGAGTTCCATTCCCTGCTTTTCGCGCTCGCGGTAGATGGCATTAAGCTCGGTGAACCACTCTTCGCCCAACGACAATGCAGTCTCGGCAGCCGCCTGGATAGGGTAGAACATACCCGAGTCCATATTCGACTTGAAGGTGAGGATAGAGTTGATCCACTCCTCCTTGCCGATGATAACACCCACACGCCATCCTGCCATCGAGTGTCCCTTCGACAACGAGTTCATCTCCATAGCCACATCCTTTGCGCCCTCAATCGAGAGGATGCTCATAGGCTTGTCGGCGTTGCGGATAAACGAATATGGGTTGTCGTGAATAACCAAGATATTATGCTTGCGACCGAATGCCACAATCTTCTCGAACAACTCGCGTGTAGGAGTCTGACCTGTCGGCATACCAGGGAAGTTCGCAAACATAATCTTCACGCCCTCTACACCTGCCGCCTCAATAGCCTCAAAGTCGGGCATAAAGCCGTTCTCCTTTGTGAGCGAGTATGGCAACATCACGCCACCGGTCATCGACACAGCAGCCTTGTAAGCAGCGTATCCAGGGTTTGGAACAAGCACCTTATCGCCAGGATTAATAAAGGTCTGGCAGATGTGCATAATGCCCTCCTTCGAGCCGATAAGAGGCAATACCTCGGTATTGTAATCGACCTCTACGCCATACCACTTGCCGTACCAATCGGCAAAGGCCTTACGCAATACGGGCTCGCCCTTGAACGACATATACTTGTGAACGTCGGGACGGAGAGCCTCCTTCGACAATCGCTCCACAACCGATGGGTGTGGTGGGAGGTCGGGGCTACCCATAGCCAACTTAATAATCTGACGACCTGTTGTCGCCTCAATCTCTGCAATTTCGCGCAGACGACGCGAAAAGTAGTACTCACCGGTACCGTCCATACGGTGCGCACGCTCGATAGATACTTTGCTCATAGTTTATATCTTTGTTATATTATTTTCCTAAGGTGCAAAGATAATAAAAAGTCAAATACTTTTAATTATAAACAAACTAATATTTTTATCTTTTTTCTGTTCGGTCATTCTCTCTTTTGTTTAAAAAAGCCGAGCGATTAGGCTCGGCTCTATGACTTTTAGCCAGTGTGCTATTAGTTTCCAAGGCGGAACTCGATAGGCATAGTGTACTTCACGCGTACAGTCTGGTTACGCTGCATACCCGGAGTCCACTTCGGCGAGCTCTTCAATACGCGGACAGCCTCGTCTGTGAGCACCTGATCGGGAGATAGGAGCGGCTTGATGTTGGTCAATGAGCCGTCACGTTCGATCACGAACTCAACAAGGACACGGCCAACGATTTTGTTCTCCTGCGCTTTTTGAGGATAGCGGATGTTTTGCGTCACCCAGTTACGGAATGTCATCAAATCACCACCCATAAATGATGGCATCTGCTCAACGCGAACGAATGACTGGTCATCCTCGACAAACTCTTCCTCGACAGTTACCTGCTGGATAATCTCGATATCCTTGGCAAACTCGGCAAAGTCTACTTTTGTATTCGTTTGGTTGTCCTTGTTCTTGGCAATCACTTCGTCGTAGATGCGGCTTGCTATATCACACGCCGTCGAACGCATCGAGTCGTCCACCTTCAGAGTCGTGTTCAGCTGCAAGACAACCTTCTTCGCTTTGACATCCACGGCTCGGACATTGATATGGCAACCTCTTATATCGTTTACCAACTCACCAACTATGGATATTTCGGCATTTATCTGCCTGCTGACATCGACTATCTGATCGAGCGAGAGTCGCCCTTGCGGATACTCTTTTTGGCTAATAGCGGTGAGTATCTCGTTATAACCGACGATCTCACATCCTTCGAGCAGGAGTTGTTGGTTCATCTTTTTAACGACCACATCGGCATCGGGCATCAAAGACTCCATTTGAACGTCAAAATGGAATACTGCAACACGTTGTGCCGAAAGCTCAGCAACTGCAAAGAGTGCCAGAGCAAGATAAAAAAATCTCTTCATAGTGTCTCTATTTATAGGGTATGTAGTAGGATTAACTCTACAAATTTAACAATTTATTTCGAAAACAACAAAAGTTTCGCGTTTTACGTTTTCAGTTTTCACTCGTTTTCACCCCTGAAAACGTGAAAATGTGAAAATACGGAAAAGGGAGATTAGGAAATTTGGAGGAAAAACCTTAATAGCCAGCTAATGGCTAACAAAAGTTTTCCGCTTTCCGCTTTAATCCTGCTACGCAGGCTTTTCCTCCTTCGCACCTCGGCATAGTCTGCAAGCAGCCTCTGCTCTCGGTTTGTCGTTGGTTCCGTTTTCCCACTACAAGCGAAAACCGAAAAACTAAAAGTTTTCCGTTTTCCGCTTTC
>JAZNHC010000114.1:0-14478 GCA_045576755.1 Alistipes sp. | reverse complement strand
TGGAACACCTACTTCTTCCACATTATGCTCGCCTATTACAGCAAAGCGGAGATTACTGCCTTTATGCGCCCGATTATCTCGGGAGGTGCCGACTTCGAGTCATTTATCGAGAACAACTACCTCGAAGCGGCAGGCAATGTGTCGCGCTTGGTTTCGTTGTCGGGACTCTCGACTACGGCATTCAACAATAAGTTTATAGCCACCTACGGAATGAAGCCCAAGAGGTGGTTGGACGAGCGATTGAAAAGCAAAATTTTGGATCTCGCCTCCGAGAAGAAGATTACACCCGGACATATCGCGCGCGAGATTGAGACCATACCGCAACGCCTGAATGATCTCTGCCACCGCTTTTGGGGTATAACGGCAGGCGAGGTGATACGACGTGTACAGTCGGGCGAGGAGATCGATGCGCAATAATATAAAGCATTAAGCCACCTTTTTCGGTGGCTTAATGCTTTGTTGTTTGGTCAATTTAATACAGATGACCGAAGTAGATTGCATTCATAAACATCTTTGTTGTGCCGTACCAATAGCCTCGGAATGTTGGACTGTCGGCAAAGTGGATTATACGACCCGATCCTCGCTTGAGCACAAATGCGGCAGGCGTCGAGGCGAACTTGTCGATATATTCCGACTCTATCCAACCCGAGAGGAGTGGCTTGTCGGTGTAGCGTGCCGGAACAATTGCAAGGGCAGAAGCAGCCTCGTCGTAGACTGTTGTTGTGTGCTTGAACATAGGCACATCGCACTTTGTGTAGCCATAGCAGAGTGGGGTAGTAGGGTCTACTGTTGTGTTGAAAATTACACCATAAACCTTGGCACCCTTCGAGTTGTCGTCATTCAGAGCAATTCGCTTGATCGAAGCCAATCCTGCGTTGTTTACAATCTTGTAGGATGCCTGAATGGTGATGAGTGTACCGCCATTCTCAACCCAAGCCTTAATCTTCGGTAACGCCTTGTGCTTGCGTGGCAGTGTGCCTCGCGAGATTATTACAACATCGTATTTGTCGAGCCCCTTGCCTTCGAATGTGGTGAGGTCTATGCGTGAAGGTGCTATGCCGAAGTGTTTCTCGAGCAACATCCAAATCTCTCCCGCATTGTTGATATTTACAGCGCTGCCAACCATCAGTGCAACCCTCGGCATACGGGCGGCCTTCAGTTGCAGTTTCTCCTTGTTGAACTCATCGTCAGTGGCAACCACCTTTATGCCATTCTCCTTGGCCGCACCCTCCAGAATGTTGTAGAGTGCGTCGCCATCGAGCGGCTGACCTGCCACCTCGACAACGCCCGAGCCGTAGCCCATCTTTACGCCGTTTGCCTTGAATGGTTTGGTGGCGATATCGACCTTCACACCTGCCTTCAATAGCGCGCGCAGAATGTTGCACGAATAGAGTGCAGTCGCATCGAACGTGTAGGCGGTGTTGCTCCTACCTCCCTTTATGCCCCCTTGTGGGAATATCGCTTTGGCACGCTCACCGAGCAGACCATCAGTTGAAGCAACCTCGCCGTGTGTGACGTTGTAGGCGAGAGGGAATGTCCAAGTTGTTATATCGTAGAAGCGACTATCCTTGTAATCCTCTTTGCCCAAAGTCTCCCATATAGCCTTCAGCTTGTAGTAGTAACGTTGTTGCAGAGGGATGATATATGACTCCTCGGCAGGGTATAATACCTTGCCCACCTTTGTATCTTTGGCGAGGTGGTAGACCTCGATTTGGTGGTGTGCAAGGTTCTCGAGCAGACGATAGGCGCGCGCCTTGTCGCCATTGGCGTGGAAGATGTAACCTTGCACCTCGCTCTGCTGTGCCGCAACCGCCTGTTTGGTGTAGAAGTCACGTTGATAGGCGAGTAACTTCTCGCGCATATCGCACGCCGAGGCTAAACCTGCCATGCTGGCGTAGGTTTGATTGCGAATACCCTCGGGAAAGGTGCGAACGGTGCCTTTTATGTTGTAGGCGTGGTTACGCGGATTAGGGTTTTCGAAGAGAAGACATACCGAGCCCTGCACATCACCGTAGGCGGCGCCTTTACCGAGGTAGAAGTCGTCGAAACTGCGTCCGCAGTATGGCTTTGCACCCAGGGGCTTAAGGGCTTTCGATACATAGTTGCCGACCTCGCCCGTAAGTGATTGGTTTTCGTCGGTGACGTATGGGTGTACGCGAAGCGGATGTCCTGGACTGTGGAAGAAGTTCGCTCCTCCCTGCTCGTGCAAGTCGAGTACGAGGTTCGGCATCCAATTGAGGTAGTGCGCCACGATATATTGGCTCTCGGGGTGCTGACACATCAGCAGGTCGCGGTTGAGATTTGTCCAATAGTGGTTGGTGCGGTTACCAGGCCAAGGCTCCTTATGTTCGCGCGAGGCGTTGTCGTAGGTCACAAAATCGCCTGCCGAACAGTTGTTCCAAGTGGCAAAACCATTTATTCCGTCGGGATTTGCCCCCGGGATGAGCAGAAGCACCATATCGTCGAGCATCTGCTTGATCTTTGCATCCTCCGATGCTGCGAAGAGGTATGTCATTGCCACTGCAGCATTGACTCCCGAAGCCTCCCTGCCGTGAATAGAACAGGTTATATCTGTCACAATCGGCATATTCTTGATGTCGAGTTGAGACGAGAGGGTAGGGTCGATCAACTTCATGTGGTCTGCCTTGATCTGATCGAGGTTGGCATGGTTCGCCTCGGATGTGATAATAAGCTGCACGAAGCGACGCTTCTCGTGGGTGCGACCAAGTTCTACAACCTTGATGCGCTCCGACACGGCATCTACTGCCTCCACATATCGCAAAACGTCGCTCCACTCGCAATAACGCTCGCCAAGTTCAAATCCAAGCACCTCCTTAGGTGTCGGTATGGACTTGTTGTAGTTGCCCTGCAGTGCAATGTCTTCGGAGCCCTGCTGGATGCTTTTGGGCAAAAAATAGCTCAAGTCGTGTGGGTAATTATCGAATTGAGGCTGTGCGAAACCTGTGAACGAAATGGCTGCTAAAGCGAGAGCCAACGCGCTCTTTCTGATCTTGTGATTCATAAGGAATAATGAATTTGTTTCTGCAAATATATAAAAAAAAAGAGAAGGTGTCGCACCAAAAATGGAACGACACCTAACTTTTATTTCAAAATAAGACTCTTTACCAGCCGAGGGCAGGCTTGACAATACCGAACATTAACCAAGCTACAAGGAATGTCACTACGATATTGAAACACTGCGCTCCGAGGAAGGCGTAAAGAATGTTGCGGTTATCCTTCGAGATAATATCCTTTAGGCGTGTATCCATACCTATACAAACGAAAGCTAACGAGAAGAAGAACGTCGAGAATGTCTTTGCCATAGAGGTCTCGGCGAGTTTCTTGACCTCCCAATCAGGGAAGATGTGGTTGCTCTGCAAGAGGCTGAATACCAACGATGCGAGTATAAAGCCAAAGACAAACTTAGGGAACTTCTCCCATACAAGGCTCAACGATGGGCGGTGTAACTTGCCGTCGCCACCCTTCGAGGCGAGGTATGTTGCAATGCAGAATGCCACCACTCCAATCAGAACATTCTGTGTCGCTTTAACAATCATTGCTGTCTTGTTTGCCACCTCATTAACCATCTCGCTCGCTGCAGCAACACCGCTTGTGGTATCGACTGTGCCACCAATCCAAGCACCCATAATCTCGTTTTGTACGGCAACATTATCGGTCAGAAGCGGAACAATCCATTTTGCAAGCAGCGGCATAATATAGATCATAGGTACGGCGATAATAAGCACTACCGAGATGATGTAGGAGAGGTGTTTCTCTTGAACTTTTGCCACGCCACCAGATGCGATACAGGCCGAGACGCCACATATAGTAACTCCGCTCGAGAGGGTCATCGCTGCACGCTCCTCGACCTTCATCTTACGCGAAAGCCAAAATCCGAAGAGCCAAACGCAGGTGACCACAATGCACGCTTGAACGATACCTGCCGCACCCGATGTCACGAAGTCGCGGAAGAGAATAGTGGCACCAAGGCATACTACGCCTATCTTTATGAAGAACTCGCCTTGAATGGCAGGCTTCAGCCAATCGGGAATATGGAAGCAGTTGCGGATGATAAGTCCGAAGATCACCGAGAAGAATACCGCCTCGAAACCGTAATACTTAACTTGAGGGATCTTTGCAATGTATTGGGCAAGGAGCGATACCGCAAATACGACAACAAATGACCAAAAGAGCCCTTTGAGTGGTCGCGAGAGCAGTCGGTTGCCAATGTAGAGAACTATCAATGCTATGAGAAAGAGCGTGCCGACACTAATCCACGCATCAGCCGTAGCAAGGGTTGAAGGTATGGTAATAACCTTTTTGATAGCAGGAATCTCTCCTGCACATCCTGCAATGATAAGAAGTGGTATTGCGAGGAGGGTCACCACCCAATCCTCTACCAAAAATTGTTTGAAAAAGTTTTTCATCTCTGTCGTCGTTTAGTTTTGCCTTTTTGTTGCTTTTGGGGTCGTAGGAGATCATCTCTCTCGCCCTCGTTAAAATATGCCGGATATCATCACCGACAAACCGTGAGTGAGAGGCTTGCCGAAGTGCTGATACTGCTTGATTGTGTAGTTGAGTTGCAGGCGTAGGTATTTCCAAGGCTGATATGTTGCACCCAACGTGTAGTTGAATTCGCGCTGTTTGTTAAGGATGTCGTTGTCGAAGTAGTCGAAGCGAACACCCAATGAACCGTAACCTGCTTTCGAGGTGCTGAACTTCCAACCCGCCTGGGCGTATGCACCCTCAGATACAAGGATACCTGTGTTACCTCGTATATACTCCGAACGCGCAAAGGCGTGCTTGCCATTGTAGGCAATGCCACCTCCGTAGCGGTGATATTTCACGAACTTGCTGTTTCCGATAGGGTTGCCTTCAGCGTCGTGGTCGAAGAATGTGCTGTAAGTGGTCGAGTTGAAGTTACCTTCACCATATTGATAATAGCCGGCAATAGTCAAATCCTTAATCGGATTAACCATCAATCGACCCACAAAATCTTTGCTGGTGTTGTTATCCTTCTTCTGATTGATGCCGCAACCATTAAATATTGCGAGATTGTAGTTCAGAATATTGTAACCACTCTTCTTGAAGAATCCTCCTACGAGTTGCGCTCCCATATCGCGACCTGCCGAACTGATGCCCGTAACATCGTTGCTGCTCATACGCACCAAACGCTGAACAACCAATGAATAGTCGATAAATTCGAGCTTCAGAGGGTTGTACTCCGAGTTCTCGATGGAGAGCGGAATCTTGAACTGTCCGACCTGAATACCCAACTGATTGAAGGGACGGTAACGTATCCACAAATCGACAATCTTAGGGCTCTCGGCAAAATCCACCTGCAGGCGATAGTCTGCCATACCTACTCGTTCGTTTTCGACAATCTTGCCCGCTAACGAGAGTCGTGCGCGACGCAGACGGAAGTATGAAGCATCGGTTTTCCCTTCGGTGAAATCTCCGAAGTATGCAGCTTGTATAAATCCCGAAATTTTGAAGTGTTGCTTAACCTTATCCCAGGTAGCCGTGCGCTTTTCGAGTTTGGCTATGCGCTGATTGAGCGAATCAATTTGATTGTTCCCGTTTTGAGCTGTCACTGCGTGAAAAGTGGGTGTCAAAAACGAGATAATTACTAAAATTATCCTCTTCATAGTGAATCAAAAAAAACCACGACAAAGGTAAGTTTTTTTACCCTTGTCGTGATAAGTATTTATACCGAAAAACCCTCTGTAGCTACATATAAGACGGTTTGTGCTACTTTTAGAACGATGCCGTAACCATCAGTTTTACACCGTTGCCGAAAGGTCTGTTGTTTTTGAAAGTGTAGTTGATTCGGTGCTCGAGCGAGTACGCCAACTGCATTCTTATATATTTGATAGGCTCGTATCCGATACAAGCCGAATAGCGCATATCTATAACCGCATTTTTAGTGTCGCGGTGGATGTAGTCGAAGCAGTTGCGGCAGAAGTAATCCACCATTGCACCTGCCCATAGCATACCACCGTTCTTTGGCAAATTGAAACGCTTACCAGCCTCGACATATACACCCTCCGAGGCGAGTGAACCGGTCAAACCTGCGATGTACTCTCCGCGAGCAAATGCCTTCTTGCCGTCGTAGTTGAAACCGCCACCCCAACGGTGCATTGTTACATATTCAGGATTGCCGTTCCATCCATATTCGGCATATTTCTCGGCTGTAAAGCCGGCAAGGTTAGCCTCGCCCCACTGATAGTAGGCCGCCAAGGCGAGATCCTTTGAAGGCTTTATGGTTAAACGTCCGAACAGATCCTTTGATTTGTTGTTATCCTTAACGTTGATGCCGCTACCGTTCAGTAATCCCACGTTGTAGTTGATAATGCTATAGCCGTCGCGGTGAACAAAGCCTCCGAAGAGTTGAAATCCTGCATCACGCGCAGTTACATTCAATCCTGCGACATCGTTGCTACCCATCTTGGCAAGGTTGCATACGGCATACGAAAAGTCGATAAAGTCGTATTTTGAAGGCGAGATGCTTGCCTCGAACGTGATAGGATTCTTGAACTGACCGAATTGAATACCGAACTCCTTGACAGGCTGATATCGAATCCACATATCGAGGATAGGATTAGGGTTTGGCAACTTTATTCGCGCGAGGTCGAAGTATACACGATAGTCGAGCTTCGAGCCCTTCTTACCACGGTATAAATCACCCGTAATAGAGATACGAAGACGGCGAATGTAGAAGGATGAAGTGCTGGTGGTTTGGTTGCCATCGCGGTCATCCAACCAGTCGTACTCACCCTGAATAAAACCCGAAATCTTTACATATTGTCTTGCCTTTTCCAATGCAGCAATGCGCTTCTCGTTCTTTAGGGCACGAGCTGCGGCGGTGTCTTTGTTGCTCTCCGCCGCCTCCTGGGCCGAAAGCGATGCTGTGGCAAAAAGGATAAAGCTTACAAAAACAAAAAATCTCTTCATCTTATACTGTTTACTTATTATTCTTCTCTTTCCACTCCTGGAGATAATCGATACAGAAAGCGCCCTTTTGCGATCTGTACTTCTCGAGGTTTGATCCCGAGTGCCAAGTGGTGTAGCCGCCTGTCAAACCTGCATCGTAAAGGCCACGAATCTCAGCCTCTACATCTGCTGCGTTGTAGCTCAAACCGTTGCTATCAACGTGGCGCATAACGGGGTATGCCTGGATCCAGGTGCGAACAGCCGCAGGGGTTGGTGTTACAGCCTGACGAGCCTGCACGCGCTGCCCCCAAGCGTAGAGAATCTGGTATGGATGGTTCCAAGGCTCTCTTATACCGTAGTATCCGTTCGAGAAATGGTCAGGGTAAGGCATTCCGCAAATTGCATCGCAGACGTTCGAAAGGGCTGGCCAATATTGTCCGTATGCGGTGGTGTAGCCCGGGTTGGCAGCCTCGCCAAAGACATCAACCGAAACGTATGCTCCTACGGCGTGAATCTCGTCGCAAGCGTACTGCACAAAGCGCTGAATAGCCTGAACCTTCGACTCGTTGTATTGGTTGTGGTAGTCGATCAACGACTCTACGCGAGTCATACGGTCAGGGAAACGAACATAGTCGAAGTTGATCTCGTTGAAGCCGAATTTGCGAACAGCCTCCTTTGCCAACTCGACGTTGAACTGCCATACCTGGCGGTTGTATGCGCTTGGCCAATATGCCTTGTTGTGACGGAATGGCGCACCCGTAGCCAGTTCGGTGATGGCGACCTCGGGGTGGTCTTTCACAAGGTGTGAATCCTTAAAGCAGGTGATACGTCCTACCACGTAGAAGCCCTCCTCGTGCAGACGCTTTACGGCATTTGCGTACATAGCCTCCTTGTTTGAACCTGCGTAGCGGTAGTTGGTAGGGGAGTAGAGCTTCATCGCCTCAGCCTTGTAGCCCGGACACTCGTTGTCCTTGATGTCGATAACAAAGGTGTTGATCTTGGTCTCCTTGGCAAATGCAATATAGCGCTCGATGTTGCCAATTACAACAGGCGAGATGTTGAGGTAGAGCGAATAGCACGCCTCGGGCATCTTGTTGTTCTCGAACACCACGCGCTCACTTGGATAGAAGTCGCAGCCGATAGCTTCACCACCACCAAACGGGTTCTTGATAGCTTTGTGCACCTTGTCGTACTCGTCGGCCTTGTAGCGCTTGAGGGCCTCCTCCTCGCTCGATACGAGATATTTGCTATAGATCCAACCCTCGATATCCTTCTGCTTGATCTTGTAGCGATGAACAGTTCCGTCTGCACGCAACGAGTCGAAGCCTATGATTGCCAACTTCTCGCCCTTTTCTGCCAGGCCACCGATAAGCGAAGTTTCGCGATTGGTGATAATCGATGCAGGTGTGCGCACCCAAATCTCCTTCTCAAGCACAGCGCCTTCGTGTGTCGATGCGAGCGACTGCTCCTTCGCGTAGAAGAACTGCTTGCGAGCAAGCTCGATAGGAACATAGTTCTGCTCGCCGATCTCGACAATTTTGCCGATGTTGGCAGTAACCTTGCGACCACGTGTCAAAACCTGTGCTTCGCTAACTACCTCGTTCTCGTCAATCGAGTAGAGCTGGACTTTTGTTGTCGCCGAAGCGAGGAAGCGCTCTTCGAAGATATCCTTGCTGCTGCAAGAGTTAAAAATCAAAGAGGTTAGTGCAAATATAAAAGCTATCTTTCTCATAATAAAAATGGTTTCGTTGGAAAAATCACGCAAAGATAGTCAAAAAAATTGGATATACACGGGTTATTTGCGGAGTGTTGCTTTATTTTATTGAATAACAGCCGAAAAAAATCTCTTAATAGAGG
This sequence comes from Alistipes sp., assembly GCA_045576755.1. Lineage (GTDB taxonomy): Bacteria > Bacteroidota > Bacteroidia > Bacteroidales > Rikenellaceae > Alistipes. Next base: position 5,688 of record JAZNHC010000114.1, on the reverse strand, counting down.
ATATGGGGTGGGTAATACAAGTTTCTGTTCGGGGCAGGGAAAGCGAAACAAAAGGAGATGCCATACCTCTGTATGCATCTCCTTCCGTTCCAACTTGTACCCCCGAGCAGAATCGAACTGCTATTTAAGGTTTAGGAAACCTTCGTTCTATCCGTTGAACTACAGGGGCAACGTCGCTTGATTGTTTCGAGTTGGCAAAGGTAGTAAAAAAACGTTAAAATGGAAACCTAATGCCGAAAACTTTTTCTGTATCCGCTCGTAACATCTTTTTCGGGTGTTATTTCAAACCCTTGGATAGGAGTTGCTCGGTATTGGAGAGGAAAAGCTCGTATTGTGTGCGTTGGTATGGCAACATCTCTTCCTCTTCGGCAGTCAGAGGTGATACGAGTTTGTGCCCCGGTTTCTTGACCCAGACAGGAACGACATTTAGCGAGTATGTGCATCGGCCTTCGGGGCTCTTTACAACCTCAATCTCGGCAATAATACCTCCGTCGGTGTGAGGCTTACGCTGGTTGGAGATGAAGTTGCCCAACGAGTAGATGGTAATCTGCTCCTCGGTGGCAACATACGGTTGTACAACGTGCGGATGTGAACCGATAACGAGATCTGCTCCGTTGTGGTGGAGAAATTGCGCGAGCTTGCGTTGCTGGCGCGAAGGTTGGCGCATATATTCGTTGCCCCAATGCATGCACGCAACCACGCAATCACTATCCACGGTAGCGCGTTTCAATGCATCGGCAATCACCATTGTATCGATGCGATTAACCTTGCATCCTTTTGGTGTAGGAATGCCGTTTGTGCCGTATGTATAGTTTACGAAGGCAAATTTAACGCCTTGATGCTCAATGCGAAGTATCTCGTTGCGGATGAATTCTTCGTCGTTGTGAAATGCTCCCGTGTGCGCAATCCCGAGACTGTCGAGCGTGGCTATTGTCTTGCGGATACCTCTTGCTCCTCTATCGCAACAGTGGTTGTTGGCGAGCAGAGCAATGTCGGCACCGAGCCAATCGAGTGCCTCAGCGTATTCGGCAGGTGTCGAGAAGGTGGGGTAACCACTGTAGCGTGAGTCGGGCGATATGGCAGTTTCGAGATTGACGATAGCGATGTCTGCACGGTCAAAATAGGGCTTTGCTGCGGCAAACTTTTGGCGAAAATCTATCGTGCCATCGGCGTTGCGTGCGGATGATATCTGCGGATGATGACACATTGCATCGCCTGTAAAAAGCAGTCGTACACGCTGCTCTCGGGGTAGCGTGTCCAACTCTTGAACCTCCGCATTGTTAATCCCCCCCCTCGGCAGGAGATGAGAAACGAAGCAAGAGCCAATATAACATAATAGGTGTAGAGCATAATATTCTGCTGATATCTGTTTTCGGATATACATTTATGCAAAGGTAATACTTTTTTTGAAGTTTCGTGCGTTACGCTTTCAGTTTTCCTTTTTTATGCTTATCTTTGCAGCCGCAAATGTGGAGGGATTTGGACTGATTGCAACCACAATAAAAAATTGCTAAACCGGCAACTCTTTTTCTGAGGCGTTCTAAGCCAAATCCCGAACCAATGTGCAATAAAGATGACTGTTGGCTGTAAGTCAATGGTTTATGGCGATGATTTTTAACTAAAAATTATTAGATATGGGATTTTTGTTTACATCGGAGTCGGTCTCCGAAGGACATCCTGACAAGGTGTCCGATCAGATTTCTGACGCTATCCTCGACGAATTTTTGCGTCGCGATGCATCGGCAAAAGTTGCTTGCGAAACACTCTGTACTACGGGTCTTGTTGTGGTTTCGGGCGAGGTGTGTTCGGATGCTTATGTCGATATTCAGGGCACTGCACGTCGCGTGATAGACCGCATAGGCTACAACCGTAGCGAGTTGCAATTTGATGCAAAATCGTGCGGTATATTGTCGGCTATTCACGAGCAGTCGTCGGATATCAATCAGGGCGTTGTGCGAGCTACCGAGGAGGAGCAGGGTGCCGGCGACCAGGGTATTATGTTCGGTTATGCGGTGAATGAGTCGCGCGAGTATATGCCGGCAACATTGATCCTCTCGCATGTGATCTTGAAGGAGTTGGCGGTAATTCGTCGTGAGAGCGAGGTTATGAAATATCTACGTCCGGATGCGAAGAGTCAGGTAACAATCGAGTATGATGACAACCGCAAGGCACAGCGAGTTCATACAATCGTAGTATCGACGCAGCACGACGAGGATGTCGATGTAGCGCAAATCAAGGAGGATGTTCGTACAATTCTTATTCCGCGTGTGAAGGCTCGTTTGGAGCGCGCAGGTGATGAACTTGCAAACCTTATTGGCGAGGATTACATCCTCCACGTAAATCCTACCGGCAAATTTGTTATTGGCGGACCTCACGGAGATACGGGCTTGACAGGTCGAAAGATTATTGTCGATACATACGGTGGTCGCGGAGCTCACGGTGGTGGCGCATTCTCGGGTAAGGACTCTTCGAAGGTGGACCGCTCGGCAGCCTATGCTGCACGTCATATTGCTAAGAATATGGTTGCGGCAGGTGTTGCTGACGAGGTGCTTGTGCAGTTGAGCTATGCTATCGGTATCGCCCAGCCACTCTCTATCTATGTCGATACCTACGGCACCAACAAGCTCTCTGTTAGCGAGGGCGAGATAGCAGAGCGCATCGGTAAACTCTTCGACTTGCGCCCACACGCAATAGTTAAGCGTTTTGGCTTGAAAAATCCGATTTTCGAGGCGACAGCTTCGTATGGCCACTTCGGTAATCGCACTTATACTAAGGCTGTTACATTTGTTGAGAATGGCGTAGAGATTGAGCGCGATGTGGAGTTCTTCGGTTGGGAGCGATTGGATGCGGTTGAGGCTATCAAGTCTGAGTTCGGTTTGTAGTCTGAGTACCAATATATTCTATTCTAAAAGCGAGAAGTTGTTGCCGACTTCTCGCTTTTGTTTTGAAAGTTCTCGCGTGGTGTTGTAAATTGTTTGCAAGATAGTTGCGAAAAGTGTTGTGAGTCAGCGAAATTTTACTATCTTTGCGGTGAATTTTGCGTGTATGTGCGTGTATATGCATAAGTAACTAACATAAATATATAATATAATCAATCTAATAACACTATGGAGAATAAACTTAAAGAGTTGACAGACCGCCTCTATGGCGAAGGTTTGGAGAAGGGTCGTGTTGAGGCTGACCGTTTGGTTGCCGAGGCTAAGGAGAAGGCTGCTGCGATTTTGGCAGAGGCTACTGCCGAGGCCGAACAGATCGTAAAGAAGGCAGAGGCTAAGGCTGCCGACACCGAGAAGAACTCGATGACCGAGATTCAGTTGGCAGGTCGTCAGGCTGTTGCCAAGATTAAGAGCGAGTTGGCTGGCGTTATTATCGCCAAGTCCTCTACCGAGGCGGTGAAAGTTGCTACGGTTGATGCCGAGTTTGTGAAGAAAATGCTCTTGGAGGTTGCCAAGAATTGGAATGGTAATGCCGAGCAGATCTCGCTTAAGGCGTTGCTTCCTGCAGCTCTCGAGGCAGAGTTTGCAAAGGTATTCGAGGCTTCGGCTAAGGAGTTGCTCGCAGCAGGTGTCGAGGTAGGCTACTCTAAGGAGGTTAAGTCGGGCTTCAAGGTAGGTGCAAAGGATGGTGGTTACTACATCGCATTTACCGATGAGTCGTTCGAGGCATTGCTCGACGAGTACTTGCGCGAGAAGGTTTCACAATTACTCTTCGCTTAAGGCTATGTTCTCATCTTCGTATTACGCATTAGTAGCAGGCTTCCGCGAGTATGCGCTCGATGCCGAGACCAAGGGTTTCGATATCGAGGAGATATTGACGGAGGTCTTCGAGGCACTTTCGCAGTCGGATGCAAAGGCTGTGAATTTGCTCTACGCCTACTACGACTGCGAAAACCTTATCTGCCGCCACAACGGCTCCACAACCCACAATAAGCTCGGACGTTTGTCGAGCGAGGAGGTTGAGGAGGAGTTGCAGCGTCCGTCGCGCCTTGTCGAGCCACTCGCCAAGGTGGTTCGCGCTTATGCTTCGCCCGAGAGCGAGGATGCCGAGGATATGGACCTCACTCAGCCGTTCGCCAAGGCTTTGATGTCGGCATACTACAAGGTGTGTGCGGCATCGTCGTCGCGCTTGTTGCGAGAGTGGTCAAATACAGATCGTATTATCCGCAATATTGTGGCTGCGACATTGGCACGCCAGCAGGGTGTGGCCATTGATACGGTTGTCGTAGGCGAGGATTCGGTGACAGAGTCGTTGTCGCGTAGCTCGGCTGCCGATTTCGGTTTGCGTGCAGAGTTCCCATTCGTGGAGCAGTTGGTAGCCGCAGTTGCCGATGAACACAATATGATTGAGAAGGAGCGCAAGATCGACAACATCCGCTGGGCAGAGCTCTCGGAGTTGTCTACCTTCGATTACTTCGACTTGAACGCCGTCATCGCATACTTGGTGAAGGTAAATATGGTGGCTCGTTGGGCTGCACTCGACAGAAAGGTTGGTCGCGAGATGTTTGACCGCCTTGTGTCGGAACTCAACGGCAAAGATTTAGTAAATAAATTATAACGATACATAATGAAAACTACGGGAAAAGTAAACGGTATCATCTCGAACATCGTTATCGTAAAGGCTGACGGAGCTGTTGGTCAGAACGAGATTTGTCACGTGTACGCAGGTGAGACCAAAATGATGGCCGAGGTCATCAAGGTTATAGGCGATGACGCCTATGTGCAGGTTTTCGACAGCACTCGCGGTTTGAAAATCGGCGATAAAGTAGAGTTTGAGGGACATATGCTCGAGGCAACTTTGGCTCCGGGTATGTTGTCGCGTAACTACGACGGTCTGCAGAACGACCTCGAGAAGATGGATGGCTTGTTCATCGCTCGTGGCTCGATCACCGACCCTGTAGATTACGAGAAGTTGTGGGAGTTCAAGCCGCTGGCAAAGGTTGGCGACAAGGTTTCGGCAGGAGCTTGGCTCGGAGAGGTGAAGGAGCAGTGGGTGGCACACAAGATTATGGTGCCGTTCATTATGACAGGCAACTACACCGTAAAGAGCGTTGTTGCTGCAGGTGAGTACAAAGTTACCGATACTATCGCAGTTGTAGCTGATGTGGATGGCAACGAGTACAATATCACAATGGTACAGAAGTGGCCCGTTAAGCAGGCTATTCGTTGCTATACCGAGAAGCCTCGCCCATCGCGTGTGATGGAGACAGGTGTTCGTGCTATCGACACCTTCAACCCACTTGCAGAGGGTGGTACAGGATTTATCCCTGGTCCATTCGGTGCCGGTAAGACTGTGTTGCAGCACGCTATCTCGAAGCAGGCAGAGGCGGATATCATCATCATCGTTGCGTGCGGTGAGCGTGCAAACGAGGTGGTGGAGATCTTCAAGGAGTTCCCGGAGTTGATTGACCCACATACAGGTCACAAGCTGATGGAGCGTACCATCATCATCTGTAATACCTCGAATATGCCGGTTGCGGCGCGTGAGGCATCGGTATATACAGGTATGACTATCGGTGAGTACTACCGTTCAATGGGATTGAAGGTGCTCGTTATGGCCGACTCTACTTCGCGTTGGGCTCAGGCATTGCGTGAGATGTCTAACCGTTTGGAGGAGCTTAGTACTGGCTTTGGGTAGGCGGAGTGATTCCGGAAGAGTTTATCAAAAAGCACGGCAACCGCATTATGGCCA
>JAZNHC010000113.1:0-17799 GCA_045576755.1 Alistipes sp. | reverse complement strand
TTTGAAGATATATGGCAGTAGAATTGAAAGATTTGACCAAGAGCGAAGAGAACTATTCGCAATGGTACAACGACCTTGTGGTAAAGGCGGGTTTGGCCGAGAATTCGGCGGTACGTGGCTGTATGGTTATTAAGCCTTACGGCTATGCAATTTGGGAGAAGATGCACGAAGTGTTGGACGGTATGTTCAAGGAGACAGGCCATCAAAACGCATATTTCCCACTCTTTATTCCTAAATCATTCTTCTCGAAGGAGGCCAGCCACGTTGAGGGCTTTGCGAAGGAGTGCGCAGTGGTTACTCACTATCGTTTGAAGAATGACGAGAATGGCAAGGGTGTTGTAGTTGATCCCGCTGCTCGTTTGGAGGAGGAGCTTATCGTACGCCCAACTTCGGAGACTATTATCTGGAATACATACAAGGGCTGGATTAACTCCTATCGCGACCTTCCAATTCTCTGCAACCAGTGGGCAAATGTTGTTCGTTGGGAGATGCGTACCCGTCTCTTCCTTCGTACAGCCGAGTTCTTGTGGCAGGAGGGACACACCGCTCACGAGACGCGCGAGGAGGCTATGGAAGAGGCACTCAAGATGATCAATGTCTATAAGAAGTTTGCTGAGGAGTGGCTCTGCTTGCCGGTAATCGTTGGTCATAAGTCGCCAAATGAGCGTTTTGCGGGTGCCGAGGATACCCTCACCATCGAGGCTTTGATGCAGGATGGAAAGGCTCTCCAGAGTGGTACATCGCACTTCCTCGGTCAGAACTTTGCAAAGGCTTTCGATGTGAAGTATGCCAACCGCGAGGGTAAGTTGGAGTATGTATGGGCTACATCGTGGGGCGTTTCAACCCGTTTGATGGGCGCTCTCATTATGGCGCACTCGGATAATAACGGTTTGGTATTGCCTCCGAAGTTGGCTCCTACACAGGTCGTTATCGTCCCTATCTATAAGGGCGAGGAGCAGTTGGCCGCTGCACGCGTAAAGATGAACGAGATTGCCGATGCCCTGAAGGCAAAGGGTGTTCGTGTGAAGGTTGATGACCGCGATAATGTTCGTGCAGGATTTAAGTTTGCCGAGTATGAGTTGAAGGGTGTACCTGTACGCCTTGCTCTCGGTCAGCGCGACCTCGCAAACGGCACTATCGAGTTGGCTCGTCGCGACACCTTGACCAAGGAGACCGTTTCGCAGGAGGGTATCGTAGATTATATCGTAAACCTCCTCGAGGAACAGCAGAAGAATATCTTCAAGAAGGCTCTCGACTATCGTGATTCGATGATTACCAAGGTTGATACCTGGGACGAGTTCGTCGAGGTATTGAATACCAAGGGCGGCTTTATCTCGGCACATTGGGACGGTACTCCGGAGACTGAGCAGGCTATCAAGGATGCTACAAAGGCTACTATCCGCTGTATTCCTCTCGATGTTGAGCCTGAGGAGGGCAAGTGTATCTTCACGGGTAAGCCATCGCCATACCGAGTATTGTTTGCGAAGAGCTACTAAAATGAAGCGTTTAGCGATACTAATTGCGATATTGTGCCTTGTCTTGCCGGTAACGGCAAAACCGAAGGCGGAGATTAAGAGTCAGTGGCGAGGTGCGCGTGTTGCGTACCTCGGTGACTCTATTACCGACAAGCGTCAAGTGGATAAGGGTATGAATGACACCTATTGGGTCTACCTCGAATCGATGCTCGGTATCACTTCGTATGTCTACGGCATTAGCGGACATCAGTGGAAACACATTCCTGGTCAGACCGACAAGCTCATTGCCGAACACGGTCAGGATGTCGATGCCATAATGATATTTGTCGGCACCAACGACTTCAATGCCGGCGTTCCGCTCGGAGAGTGGTACTCGGAGGAGGTCGTCGAGGTGGAGGTGTCGGGGCCTAAAGGCTCGAATTCGGGTGTGATGGCAGAACGCAAAAAACGCACTATACTGTTGGATAATAACACGGTGCGAGGTCGCATAAATATCGCGATGTCGAAGTTGAAGGAGGCGTATCCTACCAAGCAGATTATTCTGCTCACCCCGATACATCGTGGCGAAGCGTTTCTTTCGGATCGAAATATCCAGCCTAACGAATTGTATGCCAATGAAATAGGGGAGTATGTCGATGCCTATGTCGATGTGGTTAAGGAGACTGCGAATATTTGGGCTGTACCTGTTATCGACTTGAACTCAATCTGTGGATTGTATCCGCTGTCGCAGGCGAATGAGCCGTTTTGGCGTCGCCCTTCGCTCGAGAAGAGCGCAAAGTCGGGAGGCAAACGTCAGGACCGCCTTCATCCAAATAGTGCAGGTCATCTTCGTATGGCACGAGCATTGGCATATCAGTTGCTGTCATACCCTGCGAAACTCGACTAATATAATAATATGAGTAGTACGTCCAATCAGCGAACAGATAAAATATACCGAGTTACGATACTCGGTATGTTTGTAAATATAATCCTCTTTGTCTTCAAACTTGCGGCGGGTATTGTAGGACGAAGCGGTGCGATGATTGCTGATGCTGTACATTCGGCCTCGGACTTTGCGACGGATATCGTTGTGTTGGCATTTGTTCGTATCAGTGCCAAACCGCGTGATGACGATCATAAGTGGGGACACGGCAAGTACGAAACTCTCGGCTCATTGATTATTGGTGTTGTACTTTTCGCTGTCGGAGTCGATGTTTTAATCGATAGTGCCGAGAAGATTGCTGCCGTTGTGGGTGGCGAAGTGCTGCCTCGTCCGGGCATTATAGCGATTGTTGCTGCTGCCGTATCTATAGTTGCAAAGGAGATTCTCTATCAATATGTCGTCCGTGTAGGTCGCAAACTCGATAGCCCGTCGGTAGTGGCTAACGCGTGGCACCATCGTAGCGATGCACTCTCCTCCATTGGAGCCCTGCTTGGTATAGGTGCAGCCTATTTCCTCGGCGAGAAGTGGCGAATAGCGGATCCTATAGCGGCTATTGTTGTCGCGGCCCTTATCATTAAGGTCGCCTATGATTTGTGTCGTACCGCACTTGCTGAACTCCTCGAAAAGAGCCTTCCGCGAGAGGTAGAGGAGGAGATTCTATCGATAATATCCTCAATGCCCAATGTCTACAAGCCGCATAACCTCCGTACTCGTCGCATCGGCTCCGATATTGCAATCGAGGTACACATCCGTGTTGATGGCTCGATGACGGTGTTCGAGTCGCACGAAATCTCGCGCGAAATTGAAAATCAACTCCGTGAGCGTTTTGGTGCAAAAACAGCCGTGGCTATACATATTGAACCTCTGAAATAACTGTGAAAATATCGGAAATCGAGTAATTTCACCGTTCGATTTAGACATTTCACCCCAATCTTATAATAAATAAAATTTCAAAAAAACGCCTTCTGGCGTATGTGTAGGCACTATTCTTGCATATAATCAGGGTTATTATGCAAAATTAGAGAGTAGTGTTCTATTTGGCGTTTTCATTAAAACTGCGTATCTTGCAGTCGAGAAAATAGTCTTTGATGTCTATTTTACGAAAAATTAACGAAAAGTTTAACTAAAAAATTATATTGCCTATCGAGAAAAATCTACTCTTTGAAACATTTTTATAAGAAAGGAGAAGAGTATGAAGAGCACAATGTTAAGCGATCAGACTTTGTTGGATATGTATCAACAAGGAAATCGTGAAGCCGTATCTCAACTTTTGGAGCGCCACACCCGCCGAGTACGCGACTATGTCCGTATGATGGTTAAAGATAATGACGTGGCAGACGATCTGACACAAGAGGTGTTGATCAAGGTTGTTAAAGTGTTGGACGAGGGTCGCTATACAGATAAGGGGCGTTTTCTGCCTTGGATGTTGCGAATAGCTCACAATAGAGTATTGGACTATTTCCGCGCACAAAAACAGGTGAAAACGGTGAATGAGTCGAGTGCAGGTTTCGATATTTTGGGCAGTAAGAATTTTGCAGAGCCATCCATAGAGGATCAACTCGTATCGGAACAACAAGCAGAGGAGGTTCGCGCTTTGATAGAGTTGCTTCCGGCAGAGCAATCCGAGGTTGTCAAGATGCGATACTATGAAGGCTTGAGTTTCAAGGAGATAGCTGAGCATACAGGCGTAAGTATCAACACCGCTCTTGGTCGAATGAGATATGCACTGATCAATATGCGTCAGATGATAAAAGAGAAAAAATTGGTTCTTTGTTGAATCTTTTGACAATAAAATACTTGACATTGTCGTTAGTTAGATGAAAATCTATTAAAAACTTTGCCTATGGAGCAGATCGACAATCAAGTATTACACCATGTCTACGATGAGGATCTTTTTCTGTCGCAAGTGATTTGCGGAGATGCAGAACTTCTCTATTTGGATTCGTTCTTGCAGGCGGTCCTCAGATCGGAGGCATAAGAGGGTTAATTTGTGGGGGGAGTGCTATTTATAGCACACCTTTTTTGTGAAAAATCGTTCTGATGAGTTCTTTTTGCACAAGCCTGCGGATAGCAAAATGCTCACATAGGCTTCCTATGCTCCGCTTTTGCTCCCTTGCCTTGCACAAAAATAATCTCATCATAGACGATTTTTTTGGCAGGATGGTTCTGATGAGTTCTTTTTGCACAAGCCTGCGGATAGCAAAATGCTCACATAGGCTTCCTATGCTCCGCTTTTGCTCCCTTGCCTTGCACAAAAATAATCTCATCATTGACGATTTTTTGTGTAGGTAGAGATCTGGTGAGTTCTTTTCGCACAAGCCTGCGGATAGCAAAATGCTCACATAGGCTTCCTATGCTCCGCATCGTCGGTTCCGTTTTCCACTCCGAGCATAAACCGCAATACTAAAAGTTTTCCCTTTTCAGCTCTCTGTTTTCCGTTTTTTACTATCTTTGCAAAAAGAAAACTAAAAACGTATATATATGAGCAATTTTGCAGAACTTAAATCGGTTGTGGAGCAGGCGTGGGAGAATCGCGCAATGCTCGAGCAGGAGGAGGTACGCGCTGTTATTCGTGCCGTCGTCGAGGCTGTGGATAAGGGCGAGTTGCGTTGCGCTGAGCCTATAAACCTCGAAAATAGCGAGTGGCAGGTAAACGAGTGGGTAAAGAAGGCTATAATTATGTACTTCCCAATCCAGACTATGCGCACAATGCGTGCCGGCGAGTTGGAGTGGTACGATAAAATTGATCTCAAGCACGACTACGAGAAGCTGGGAGTTCGTGTTGTGCCACACGCTATGGCACGCTACGGAGCCTATATCTCTGCAGGCGCAGTGTTGATGCCGTCGTATGTAAATATTGGAGCTTATGTCGATACGGGAACAATGGTCGATACGTGGGCAACTGTAGGTTCGTGTGCGCAGATTGGCAAGAATGTGCACCTCTCGGGAGGTGTAGGCATCGGCGGAGTGTTGGAGCCTGTGCAGGCTGCTCCGGTGATTGTCGAGGATAACTGTTTTATCGGCTCGCGTGCCATTATTGTCGAGGGTGCGCATATCTGCCGCGAGGCAGTAATCGGCTCAAATACAGTTATTACCGGCTCTACCCACATTATTGATGTTACGGGAGATGAACCTGTAACATACAAGGGTTATGTACCTGCGCGTTCGGTGGTTATTCCTGGAACATATCCAAAGAAGTTCCCTGCCGGTGAGTTTAATGTTGCGTGCGCACTCATCATAGGTAAGCGCAAGGAATCCACCGACAAAAAAACAACGCTCAATGACGCTTTGCGCGACTTTGGTGTGCAGGCATAAGATAGAAGCTAAGCAATAAACCTCAAACTACTATATAATGGACAGAAGAGATTTCTTAAAAACTACAGGAGGCCTACTTGTTGGAGGTGCAGCAATGAGCTTCCTTGGCGGGTGCGCCAATCCGTTTACCCCTTCGTCATTGAAGGCCGGCAATATCAAAGAGTCGTACGAGACGCAAGTCTTGGTACTCGGAGGTGGCCCTGCAGGAGTGTGTGCGGCATTAGCGGCAGCGCGCCAGGGTGTTAAGGTTATGATTGTCGAGCAGGGCGGTGCTCTCGGAGGTATGGCTACGCTCGGTGTGGTTGCGCCATTTATGACCTGCTACGATACTACGGGCGAGCAGATGATTATCAAGGGTATCTTCGAGGAGATTGTTGATAGGATGGTGGCACTCGGCGGAGCTTTGCACCCAAGTGGCATCCGCAAGACTACCTGCTACTCGGCGTGGATTACCGACGGACACGACCACCTTACGCCATTCGATGCCGAGGTTATGAAATATGTCTTGGACTGTATGTGTGCCGAGGCGGGTGTCAAGGTTCTCTTTCATGCCAATTTTGTCAATCCTGTGCTTGCCGACAATAAGGCTGTTGGTGCAGTTATCTTGACTAAGGGCGGTTTGGAAGCAGTAAAGGCAAATGTGGTGATTGATTGTACGGGCGATGGCGACTATGCTGCGCGTGCAGGTGCCCCTACCGAATTCGGCAACACCCGAACGGGCAGAGTTCAGCCTTCGACACTTTTTTTCCATATCAATAATGTGGAGTCGCGCCTTCTCGAGAGGGATGTAGAGTCGAAACTCCACACCTTCCGTAAGATTGATGGTGTGAGCCATCGTGCCCTCCATTGGCATGTCTTGAAGGCGGTGGAGAATGGCGATTGGGATATCTCGCGCCGTTCGGTAAATATCTACAAGGGTGTTCGCGATGATGAGTGGGCTGTAAATACCACCCGCATTGCGAGGGTCGATGCCACAAACTCGGAGGATCTCACACGTGGCGAGATCGAAGGCCGTCGTCAGGTGAAGATGGTTATGGATTTCTTCCACAAGTATGTCCCAGGATGCAAGAATGCAACGCTTAAGTGTACCGGTTCAACTCTCGGAATACGTGAGTCGCGCCATATCTTGGGCGAGTATGTGCTACAGGTGGACGACCTTTTGAATGGAGTAGTGTCGGATGATGCGGTGTTGGTTGCATCCAATTCTGTGGATGTCCACGGACGTTTGTCGGATAATTCTACGGAGTATATCACCGTTAAGAATGGTCGCTGGTATGGTGTTCCATATCGTACGCTTGTGCCGCAGGGAGTTGAAAATCTTCTTGTTGCGGGTCGTGCCTTGTCGGCAACTTCGGATGCTGCAGGTGCGGTGCGAGTAATGCCTCCTTGTATGGCTATGGGACAGGCTGCAGGTGTCGCTGCGGCTTTGGCTGTTAAGGGTTCGACAACGCCTCGAAACCTCGACCCTCTGCACCTTCGTAAAGTGTTGCTCGAAAACGGAGTATTCTTGGGATAGAATGATTTATCACCTCGACATAACCACCTCGACAAACGATGATGCTCGCGACGAGAAGTACCGCGAGGGGGATGTTGTGTGGGCCGATTTTCAGACGGCAGGACGCGGCCAGCGAGGACACGAGTGGCACAGCCGCAAGGGCGAAAATCTCACCTTCTCGGTGGTGCTCGAGCCAACCTTCGTGCCTATTGCCGAGCAGTTCTCGGTCTCGGAAGTTGTGGCATTATCATTGGTTGATATGCTTGCCGATTACGGCATCGGGGCGAAGATAAAGTGGACCAACGATATCTATGTTGGCGACAGGAAACTTGTGGGCATACTTATTGAGCACTCTCTATCGGCGACAACCCTGCGTCGTTCGATTGTAGGGGTTGGCATAAATGTCAATCAAACGGAGTTTGACGCCTCGTTGCCAAACCCTGTTTCGATGGCGCAACTACTTGGTCATGAGCTGGATGCAGGGGAGGTATTGCGAAATTTTTTGAAACATCTGCAACACAATTACGAGGTGTTGCGTGCAGGGGGAGAGTCGTTACATAGTCGTTACAACTCATTGCTCTACCGCCTGAATGAGTGGCACAATTACGCCCTGCCAAGTGGCGATAGGTTCTGCGCAGCAATTCGCGGAACAGAGCCTTCGGGTGCGCTTAAGCTTGAGAATGAATCGGGTGCGACGAAAGATTATCTCTTCAAAGAGGTGGAATTTGTGATATAGCCATTAGCTGTTAGCTATTAGCCATTAGCTTTTTATTACAGAGCAGAACTGAGCAATCTACCCCAAGCGTTATATGCTATAACAATTTGCTTTTTGTGTTTTTTTGATTACCTTTGTAGAGTAAATAGCTATTAGCTTTTTATGAGAGATTTCCGAAAATATGCAGTTTGGAATTTGGCGATGGAACTTGCTACCGACATATACGGATATACTGCATGTTTTCCGAAAGAGGAAAAGTATGGTTTGGTAGGGCAGATACAGCGTGCGGTAGTTTCAATATCGTCTAATATAGCCGAAGGTGCTTCCCGAAAATCGGAGATAGAGTTTATCCATTTTTTGGAGATAGCATTAGGTTCTGCATTTGAGTTAGAAACACAACTTATAATTGCTAATAGGGTCGGCTATATTTCGGAGTCGAATAACACTCAATTATTGGATAGATTACACGCAATACAAAAGGGTATCAACCATTTGATATCGGTTATTCGTAAATAGCGTAATAGTATGGATGCTAAAATTCAAAGAGCGTTAGAAGCAGAGGGTTTGAAAGTTACAGACCTTACAGAAGAAGAATTGCAAGAGCTGCGAGAAGAGATTATTGCAAAAGAGAAGGGTCAATATGTCTTGGATGGTGTTCTGTGGTGGGTTAGCCGACGAAAACGAAAAGAAGAAACCCTAAATTTTATTAGAGAATTTGAAGAAAAGGCCAATGACTAAGCAAAATATGGAAACACAACTAGCTAATGGCTAATGGCCAATGGCTAAAAGCCCAATAAAAAGATAACATGTAGCTATTATAGCTACGGAGTACAAGAAAACTTAACAACTAAAAACTATAAAACTATGTCAAATATTCCTGCTGAATTGAAGTATTCGAACGACCACGAGTGGTGTCGAGTTGAGGGCGAGTTCGCCTATGTTGGTATTACCGATTTCGCACAGAGCGAGCTTGGCGATATCGTATTTGTTGATATCCAGACCGAGGGCGAGACTCTTGCTGCGGGCGATATCTTCGGAACTATCGAGGCTGTAAAGACCGTTTCCGACGCTTTCACACCGGTTTCGGGCGAGGTTGTCGAGGTGAATCCTGCAATCGATGCTGACCCTGCTCTTGTAAACAAAGATCCATACGGTGAGGGCTGGATGGTTAAGATCAAGATGTCGGCACCAGAGGAGGTTGATGCTCTCTTGACTGTTGAGCAGTATGCTGACTTTATTGCGAAATAGTCGTTCTGGTCGGCGACGTTTGCATCATAACGAATAATTGGGTTGCTCACATACGAAATGTATGTCGGGCAACTCTTTTTTGCCCATCTTGCGCTATAATAACACTAATTCTCTACAACTCTATAAAGTTTTGCTTTATAGAGTCTTGTTTAATAGGAATTTTTATTAACTTTGTGTTAAGTATATAAATAACCTAAAAACATATAGCAATGAAAAGATTATTCTTATCACTTATCCTTTCGCTGTTTGTGCTTGTTTCATACGCGGAAGGTATCTCCAACTACAAGGAGCTCCTTGCTTTTGCGAAGGCTGTGAACAAGGAGGCGGACATCTCCCAATGGCAGAACGACAAAGGTGTCGTATGCTTGAAGGCGGATATCGATATGAAGAAGGGCAAGAAGTTTCCTACGATTAAGAAGTTCGAAGGCAAGTTCGACGGTTGCGGATTCCGTTTCTACAATTGGGAAGCAAAGAGTTCGCTTTTCCACACACTTACAGCAAAGGCTGTGGTGCAGAATATCATCATTGACCCTACTTGCCGCTTGGAGGTAAAGACTTCGTACAACGAAGAGAACGAGTTGGTAGCATTTATTGCAAAGGTCAATAGAGGCTACATCATCAACTGTACAAGCTACGGAACTATCGAGCATACAGGCGAGGAGGCTCTCAAAGCGATCTATATCGGCTCTATTGCAGCCCTCAACTACAATGTCGTACACAAGTGTAAGAATGCAGGAGGTGTCTCCTCGCGTATCAACTTCACTCACCACGCCAAGGGGATGAGTCTTCGTATGGGTGGTCTTATCGGTTCATGCTACGGTAAAGCAGCGAGTGGAGCAACAATTTCGTACTGCGAGAATACAGGTAGCATCTCCTATATGGGCGACTATCCGAACAACAATATCGGCGGTATTGCAGGTGAGACTCACAAACTGACAATTAAGTATTGTGTGAATCGCGGTAATGTTGTTGCTGTTGGTACCCCTATCTCCACTCCAAAGGTTAAGGGCTATTCGCGTGCCGGAGGTATTGCAGGATGGTCGAACAACGATATTCTCTGTTGCGACAATATGGGCGTTGTGGCAGTGTCGGGTGCTCACGAGGCAAATGCCGCAGGTATTTGCGCTCGTCCTAACGCTACGTTCAATATGATTGATTGTACCAACTATGCCAAGATCTCTGCAAATACCTCGATGCTGGCATTCGTAGGTGGAATTTTCGGTCAGTGTACACGCGATATCCACGTCAGCAACTGTTATAACTATGGCGAGGTATTGAGCGAGGGTGTCGAGCGTCAAGGCTGGTGCGGTGGTATCGGAGGCGCTATAACCACATCCAAGGGGATGAAAGTAGGTGCCTTTGTTCGCGACTGTATGAACTATGGTGCGGTGACCAACAAATCGAAGCACGCAAGCTCTGCTACAGGTGGTGTCTTGGGATATGGCTCGGGATTGGCTGCCAAGAAGATGCCTGTTGTATATGTGAATGTTTGTGATTGTGGCAATGCGGGTAAGATTACATCGGCAGACCAGCGCACAAACGAGATCGTAGGATATGTTAAGCTCCTCGAACTTAAAGGTCAGCGTTATGAGGATGTCGCACGAATGGTCAAGCCGTTGCCAAGTGGCGAGAACGTTATTGGTCGCATAGTCGATAACTCGGGAATGCCGATTGAGGGTGTTGTCGTGAGCGATGGCGAGCAGAGCGTGCAGACCAACGTGAATGGCGAGTATCAGATGAAGAGTAATTTGTCGAAGGCTCGTTTTGTGATTGTTTCGATACCTGCAGAGTACGAGATTCCATTGCGCGACAACCGTCCGCAGTTCTTCCGTCGTATACCTCGTTATGCACAGGCGGTACGTGCCGACTTTGTGCTGACAAAGCGAGTAAATCCATCCGACAACTTTGTCCTTGCAATGATTGGTGACCCTCAGACCCGTGGTTTGTTGAAGGATAAGTCTACAGAGCGTTTCCGCGATATCATTCTGCCAGATGTTGCCGAGTTGAAGAACCAGGTAAAGAAGGATGTCTATGCGATCAACCTCGGTGACCTGGTGTACAATTGGATGTTTGCCTATGACGACTATGTGGATGTGTTGGCACAGTCTTCAGTACCTATGATTAGCGTTATCGGTAACCACGACTGCGATCAGCGTAACCTCTTCGAGACCAAGTTGGGCACTCCATATTTCGAGTCGTATCTTGCACCGCAGAACTACTCGTTCAACATCGGAAAGATCCACTTTGTTGTTGTGAACGATATCCTCTACAACCGTCCTACCGACAAGCATAAGTATAAGGTTGGTCTCGAGGGCTTCACATACAAGTGGTTGGAGAATGACTTGAAGTTTGTTCCGAAGGAGAGTACAATCGTGATTTGCAGTCACGCTCCATTGTTCAAGGGTCGTGGTGCTAATAATTTTGCTGAGAAGCGTGTAAACTACAAGAAGTATGCGGCACTACTTTCGCAGTACAAGAAGGTCTATGCGTGGGCAGGACATACTCACCAGAACTACAGCTTCGACTACGAGCAGGCAACAGGTAAGTTTGCGTCGTTGAAGAATATCGAGTCGATAATCGTAGCTCGTTGTATCGGTATGATCCGTCTTAACCGCGAGCTTAATAACGATGGAACACCTAACGGATATATGGTAGCTGAGGTTAATGGTGACTCAATGGAGTGGTATTACAAGACAGTAGGACATGATCGCGACTATCAGATGCGCGTCTACACGCCTGCACAATCCAACAGCGAGTATGTGAAGGTCAATATCTGGAACCATTCGCCTGAGAGCTGGAGTAACCCTGAGTGGTGGGAGAATGGCGTGAAGGTTGCCGATATGGAGACTACAGGCAAGGAGCACGACCCTGCATACTTGAAGATCTATGCCGAGCATAACGAGGAGAAACTCGATAAGACCGAGCGTAAGTATTCGCAGCCGGCGAAGGTGCCGTTCCTCTTCCGTGTGAAACCGACACAGGATGTTCGCGCAGGTGAGGTGCGTGTTACCGACCAATTTGGCAGAACATACGTTCAGGCTGTAGAGTGGTAGTATAACCGCATTGCAGATTAGAAAGCTGTCCGATGCTCTACATCGGACAGCTTTTTTGTCTCATCTTCGCGTGAGGTTGGCTTGTAATTTGCTTGTTTAAGGGTTGAAGTAAAAAAGATTTATTAACAACTAAAAACTATGCTTATGAAAAACACAACAATCTGTCTTTGCTCACTTTTGGGTGGCTTGGTACTCGGCTCGGCTTTGGCAATGGCATTTACTCCGAAATCGGGCGAAGAGATGCGTGGCTTGGTACGCGATTTTTTGAACGACGAGATCAATAAGTGGCGCTCTGCCTACAAGGAGGCTGTACCATCGTGCGATTGCGAGAAAAAATAGGTTAAGCACCTATGCGGGAGAATCGTTCATACTTCGCCGCTCTCATTATCGTTGCTTTGGCGGCACCGGCGGCTGCACTGCTCTTTGTGGTGGCATTGGTGGTGTGGCTTGCCGAATTGATGGGATCAATCCTCTATCCGTGCATCATAGTCGGGCTTTTTCTCGCACTATTGGCACTGCTGCTATATAAAGTGTCGTTGCGCGACACGATGCGTGAAATACACAAACGTCTGGGTGTCGTGTACGATGTTTCGAGGTTGGCTCGCGATGGCGTAGCGTGGGGGATGAGGTTGTTGTTTCGTACTCCAACCGAACGATAAAAAAAGAATCTGTCTAACATGGCTCTTCCGGCTCCTGCCTTGTCTGAAAATGCTCATTTACGCCAAATAAACTCCGCTTTTTCAGACTGCGAGCAGCTTCAAAATAGCTCTTGTTATACAAATTCTTACAAAGCAAGGGTGTCCAAAACGCTTGGACACCCTTGCTTTATCGCTGTAGTTTTTTTTAGTATACAAACTCGTCGCTCTCGCTTCCAAATCCCGAAAGTACTGCGCTATCGCCATAACCACGCTCGGCTACGACATCAAAAATCTCGAATTCTGGTCTTGTGTACTTTCTCATAATCGTAACTTTTTAAGTGGTTATTAAACAGCCGGAATTACAATTTCTGGAGTAGCAGGCTTTGCTGTCAGCACACTGCAACCATCGAATGCCTCAGCACCACTCCAATCGGTATCCTCGCCTGTTCCGTAGATATATTCGAAGAAGTTCGTATCGGAGATCGTAATCTCGGATATAGTGCCATCCTCGGAGTCGAATTTGCTTAACGAACCACCGACATTGCAGTCCTTGGCAACTACCGAACCAGCAGTGCGTGGCGAACCTGTAATCCAACCCTTGTTTGTGATGTCGAGTGCGGTGTCGATACGGCAGTAGCAATCTGCGTTGGCGATGGATACGGCGGTGTTGCCGATAACGCCACCAACATAGACGTTGCTTGCGGTGTTGCCCTCGTTGAGGACGCTGATGTTGCCAACGTTGAGAATCTTGTTCTCGACAACCGGTGCAACATGAGTCGCCTGACCGATAATACCGCCCACATACTCAACGCAAGAGATTGTAGCACCCTTCTCGATAGTGATGTTTCCGCTATTGTAGCAGTTGTTGAGAGTCTGGATGATGTTGGCATTACGCGAATATGCCATCAAACCACCGATGCGAAGAGCTTTCGAAGCCTTGGCTTTTGCAGAGAATGTGATGTTTCCGCTGTTGTAGCAATCGGTCCAACCCTGAATAGTGTTGCTATCGCCCTGCAAACCTGCAATACGGGTGTCACCGGCACAATCTGCATTGATGGTGATGTTACCCTCGTTAGCTATGCGGGTAAGGAAAGTGTTCGAGGTGTTGGAGTGCGAGTAGGCGCCACTGATGAGGGTGAGTGCTGCAATTGAGCCATTCACGGTGATATCGCCCTTGTTGATGAAGTCCTCTCCGTTCATACTTACGTAGCCGCAGATACCTGCAATGTAGGTGTTCGAGCCGTTGAGAATTGTTACATCGATGTCGGCTGTATCGTGGTTTACGAGCTTCGATCCTCCAAAGTTGAGATAAGGGCAGATACCTGCGATATAACGCTTACCGCCCTCGGCAAGGTTGCTTACCGAGATAGCTCCATAGTTGTCAGCCGAGTTGATAGGCATAAATGCATATCCTGCAATACCTCCGATGTAGTATACGTCGGTTGGGTTGCCGAAGATGGTCACATTACCCTTGTTGCTAACCGATGAAATTGTGCACTCGGCGGTCTTCTCGGCATAGCCGAAGCATCCTCCGATATAGCTTGTCTTGGTGAAGGTTGCGGCTGTCTTCTCATCGCCAACCTCTACGCCTCCTTCCTCGCTGACCGTAACATCCTTCATTGAACCCTTGGCATACGCTGCAATACCTCCGATGTAGGAGAGGTGAGCAACGGTAGTGCTGCCTCTTACAACCACACGGTTGTTGAGGTGGTAACCACCCACATTCTTATCTCCTGCATAGTTCATATCGCCAATAACACCTCCGACGTACAACTTGTGGTGTGAGCCCCAAACCTCGACAACACCGTTGTTTGTTACGTTGTTACAAGGTTGAGCAGAGATGCCTACCACGCCACCTACGGTAACGCGCTTTGCGTCGTCGTTGGCGCCACCTGCCATAGTCAATTTGGCGTAGATGTGTGCGCTGTTCGACGAATCCTTAACAGGGTCAGACTCCTTGTATGCGATTGTACCTGCAATACATACGTCGCGCCAGTTACCTGCCTTCGAGATTGAAGCGTCGCATACAATCTTTCCATTTGCCAAGTTGTGGCAGTTGTCGATTGTGCCGTCTGCAAATGCCGATACGCCACCCACGCGGTAGTAGCGATGCACACCTCCACTGACTGTCTTACACTTGACGCTGATAGCTCCGCTATTGTTGCTGTCTACGAGGCGGCTGCCTGCAATTGTGTGGGCGATGACACCTCCGCAGTGCAGCGAAACCATCTTAGTTACATCGGCAGGAATATTGATTGCTCCATAGTTGTTGAGGTTGCTCAGTCGGGCACTCTTACCACACATACCCGCAACACCACCGATATAGTGCATACGACTTGCGCCCGATGCGTAGGTTATGGTACCATAGTTGGAGATGTTGGTTCCGTTTGTTATCTCGAGGTGAGCGATAGCACCTGCCAAGCACGAGTCGATATCCTCGTAGTTTACTGCGTCGGCATCCTCGCTGTTGAAGAGTCCTTGTCCGTGATAACCGCTCACTGTGACATCTCCTCGATTGATGATGTTGCTTACCGAACAAGCGTTGTTTGCACTCTTGAAACGAGCGGCAACACCTGCTACGAAGCTTACAACAACGTTCTCATACTCAGTTGTACCGCCCAATCTTGGCATCGTAACGTCGATATTACCATCATTCTCGCAGTTGCTTAAGTTCGACAATACAACATCGCTGTTTGTGCGTGTGTGAGCATCTACCAAGCCTACAATACCGGCAACACTTGGGTAGATGACGGTCTTATTTGCGGTAGAGATAACCGAATCGACATCTATGCTGACATTGCTTACGCAGTTGTCGAAACTTACACCATTTACGCATCCTACCATACCGCCAATAGCGAACGACGAGTAGGCGTTTGCGATGGTTATAGCCTCGGTGCAGTTTACGCTGATCGATCCGCTTACCGAGCAGTGCTCGATAACAGGCGATGCGTCGTCGGTAGCCACAATCCTACGAGCAAATGCTCCCACATTCGGATTTGCAGTCTCGGTGATATTTACATCGTGCAGGTGCAGACCCTTAATCGAAGCGTTGGTTCTGCCGAACAACGGAGCGGTCAAACCCTTAATGGCGTAGCCATTTCCGCGAACGGTCTTGGCATAACCCTCGATTGGAGTCCACGACTCGCCTGTCATATCAACGTCTGCAACAAAGAGAACGTCTTTCTCGAGCGACGGTGCTGCCTCGGCAAATGCCTTCAAGGTAGCAATGTCCTTCACAACAAATACCTTGTCGGTAGCAGCGTATGCGATATCACTTGTGAACTCTCGAACTGTTCCGACTGCCAAAGGCTTGCTATCGCCAGCCATAACCGTAGCGTACATTATGCCACCATCCGCGTCGTACAATGTGACATACAACTCGTCATAGATGCCGGCAGGAACAGCTATATAAATATAGGTAGGCTCGTTCGAGAGCTGTGCGCCCTCGCCAAACGAGTACTCTATAACCTCCTTCGATGCGGTTGTTGCGGTCAATTCACCCGTTGCAAAGTTGAGGTCGAAGGCACCTGCGATAGGGGCGCGATCAACTGTCGAAATCTGTGCAGACGAGAGCTTTGCCGATCCCGTGATACCGATTTTGAGAACGCCTGTAAGGTGATTCATCACAACACCCATTCCCTCCTCGTTATATGCGTACATTGTTGCTACGCCGCTTGCAAACGAAGAGTTGCCCGAGTATGCCTGATGCTCGGCAAAGAGAACCTGACCGGCAGGAGCTGCAGGGTAGGCAATGCTGTATGGTGTTGATGCCGTAGCGCTGAATGAGGCTGTTGCACCTCCCGCCTGCTCGGCTGTCAGTGCGGCAGACTCCACACCGTTTACCGAGATCTTGTCGCCCTCGCTCCAATAGAGAGGGTACACTCCGTCAGACTTTTCGCCGAGTTGGGTGCGTGACTCCTCCAACGAAAGGGTGATAGTTGTCTGACCTTCGCCGATCTGAACGCCGAGGTCATTGGTTACATCTGTTGTACACGAGAGTGCGAACAACGCTGCAACCGCCATAAGAGTTTTTGTCAGCTTTTTCATTTTGGTTAATTTTAGTTGTTATAAATATCAATCTATTTTAGTGTGCGAAAGTTATAAATTTGTCATATTGCAAAATTGCCACTTATAAGTGTCTTGTTATCTTACGATAACACCAATACTGCTAATGGGGGCTAATTTTGTTGTAAATCTTCTCGGTCTTAGGTGTTTATAGTTTCACTATCACAAAATTAAGTATTTATTTGCAAACTTTTCATTTCAAAAATGATATTAAATCTTTCAAATTTGACACGTCCATATCGCGTTATGGGGTGCAATCTGCCTTGCCGACAAAAAAAACGGACGATTACTCGCCCGTTTTTCTCTATGTTTTTTGTTTGATACTACAAGTTGTCCTTCTCGATATCCTTGAAGTAGCGGTAGGTACCAACCTTCAACTCTACGGTTGCCGGCTCGTCGCAAACTACGATGCCGTGCTGGTGAGTCTGGATAGCCGATGCGGTGTATACGTGCGAGTATGCGCCCTCGATACAGTGGTGCAAAGCCATAGCCTTCTTGTGGCCGAATGCAAGGATGATAACCTCCTTGGCAGCCAATACGGTAGCAACACCTACCGACATAGCCTGCTTAGGCACCTTGTTTACGTCGTTGTCGAAGAAACGAGAGTTCACGAGCAAGGTGTCGTAGGTCAAAGTCTTAACGCGAGTGCGCGAGTTGAGCGACGAGAATGGCTCGTTGAAAGCCAAGTGACCGTCCTCACCAATACCGCCCAAGAACAAGTCGATACCGCCTGCAGCAACGATCTTAGCCTCGTACTCCTCGCACTCCTTTGCCAAGTCAGGTGCATTTCCGTTGAGGATATTTACATTTGCAGGGTTGATATCAACATGCTTGAAGAAGGTGTTGTGCATAAACGAGTGGTAGCTCTCTGGG
>JAZNHC010000112.1:0-5005 GCA_045576755.1 Alistipes sp. | reverse complement strand
TCCTCCCAAATCTTCTCCAAAACCTTCTTGTCGTGACCATTTGCCGCACCGCCCTTGAGGAACTTAGGCTTCAACTCCATCAGCTTCGAAAGGATCTTTTTACCCATAGCCTTACGCAGAGTATCCGCCTCGCCTCGCGTGAAGTTTGCGAGCAAACGCGAGAGCAACATCACCTGCTCCTGATATACCGTAATTCCGTAGGTATCTTTCAGATACTTCTCCATAACAGGTATATCGTAGACGATAGGTGCGCGTCCGTGCTTACGATTGATGAAGTCCGGAATATAGTCCATTGGTCCGGGACGATAGAGGGCATTCATCGCGATAAGGTCCTCGAAAACCGTAGGCTTCAACTCGCGAAGATACTTCTGCATACCGTCCGACTCGAACTGGAATGTGCCGAGCGTGCGACCTTCGCAGTAGAGATCGTAGGTCTTTTTGTCGTCAATCGGTATAGCGTCGATATCGACCTCTACACCTTTAGTACGGCGGATGTTCTCCACTGCATCCTTCATAATCGAGAGGTTCTTCAGACCGAGGAAGTCCATCTTGATAAGACCTGTATCCTCGATAACCGAACCTTCGTATTGTGTTACAAGGATCTTTTCGCCCGATTCCTTATCGTCAGCCGTTGACACGGGTACCCAATCGGTGATATCGTCACGACAGATGATTGTTCCGCAGGCGTGAACACCCGTACCGCGTACATTTCCTTCAAGCTGTCGTGCATACTTTATAGTGTCGCGCATTATAGGGTCATCCGATGACTCCGCCTGCTGCAATTCTGGCACGGCATTGATGGCATTTGTGAGGTTGATCTTCAACTGCTTGCTGCTATCCTTCGGGTCGGTTATGCGGTCAGGTACGAGCTTGCACAAGCGATCCGACTCCGAGAGTGGCAATTTCTGCACACGCGCCACATCCTTCAATGCCATTTTTGTCGCCATTGTGCCGTATGTGATGATGTGTGCCACCTTCTCCTGTCCGTACTTCTTGGTCACCCAATCGAGCACGCGACCACGACCTTCATCGTCGAAGTCGATATCGATATCGGGCAGCGAAATACGGTCTGGGTTCAAGAAACGCTCGAACAGCAGGTCGTATTTGATAGGGTCAATCTGCGTAATTCCAAGACAGTACGCCACAGCCGAACCTGCAGCCGAACCACGACCAGGGCCTACCCATACGCCCAACTCCTCGCGTGCTGCGCGGATAAAGTCCTGCACTATAAGGAAGTAGCCGGGGAAACCCATCGTCTTCATAATGTAGAGCTCAAATCGCAGACGCTCCTCGACCTCCTCCGAGAGTGGCGAGCCGTAACGCTTTGCGGCACCCTCCATAGCGAGTTTTGTGAGGTAGTCGGCCTCAAACTTTATTCGATACAACTTGTCGTAACCTCCAAGTTTTTCGATCTTCTTCTTTGCAGCCTCCTCATCCATCACGACCTCACCATTCTCGTTGCGAGTGAACTCGTCGAAGAGATCCTGCTCGGTCAGTCGCGCACGATACTCCTCCTCCGTGCCAAACTCGGCAGGAATTGGAAATACGGGCATAATAGGGGCATGGTCGATAGAGTATCGCTCCACCTTGTCGCATACGGCAACCGTATTTTCGAGTGCCTCGGGATAGGCGGCAAAGATCTCCTCCATCTCGCGAGTGGTCTTCATCCACTCCTGCTTCGAGTACAACATTCGTTTCGGATCGTCGAGATCTTTTCCGGTACTCAGGCAGATAAGTCTGTCGTGCGCCTCGGCATCGCTCTCCTCCACAAAGTGAACATCGTTGGTGCAGACTAATCCGATATTGTGCTTGCGGGCAAAGGCTACCAACTGCTCGTTCACCTTAACCTGCATCGGGTAAGCCTCGTGGTTGGCGCGCTCGACAGTCGCTTTGTGCAACTGCAACTCCAAATAGTAGTCGTCGCCAAAGAGATTCTTATGCCACAATACCGACTCCTCGGCATTTTGCAGACGGTCGTCCTGTATAAGTCGTGGGATCTCGCCACCCAAACAAGCCGAACAGCAGATTAGCCCTTCGTGGTACTTCTCGAGTTCGCGACGATCTGTTCGCGGACGACCATAGAAACCGTCTGTCCAAGCCTTCGATACTATCTTTATAAGGTTCTTGTAACCCTTGAAGTTCTTCGCCAAGAGGATGAGGTGGTAACCTCCGAGATCGGTTTTGTCGTTTTTCTGGTCGAGCGCACGACGTGCCACATAGACCTCGCAGCCGATGATAGGCTTGAACGGTGGGGTATTCTCCAATTCGACGATTATCTCGCGTGCCTTTACCGCATCGAACTCAAACTCCTTCTGCATTGCGGTCAAGTCTGCAATCTCTCCACCGAGCGCAGCGAGTTGCTTTGTCTGCTCCTCGCTCGGCTCAAAATCCTTGTTTGCCTTCTCTGCGGCGGCAATCTCTGCCTCCAAAGCCTTCTTCTCGTTCTCCTTTTCGGTGAGTAACGATGCGAGGTTACTATGTTCGCTTTGGAGCGTGAGCATCTTGTCGAGCAGTTTTTTCAGATCTTTCTCCCTACCCGCTTTGGTGCCGTTTACCTTACCGACATAGTTCATAAACTCCTTGATAGCGAACATGTTGCCGTGGTCGGTTATGGCTATTCCGGGCATTCCGTCCTTGATAGCCTTATCGACAAGTTTTTTGACACTCGCCTGACCATCGAGGAGAGAGTATTGGGTATGGGTATGAAGATGTACGAAACCGCTCATATTATAGTGCTAATTTGCTACCTACAAAGATATGAAATAAAATGGAAAACCTAAAGCGTAAAGCAGAAAACTTTCACCAAATCATACATTCACTTTTGGGTTATTGGTTTTCTGTCTATTTGGGCGCGGTTTTTGTTGTCGGATATCAAAAAAAGTTATAACTTTACAAAAACAAAAGAGGAGGTCTTATGCAGGTCGATGAGTTGGTTGTTGTGGCGGAGTATAGCACTGCCGTTGAGGCAGAGATGGCTAAGAGCATACTTGCATGTGCGGGCATACGCGCACAAATCGAAAATGAATATATGACAACTCTCTACCCGGGAGTCATTCGTGCCCGCTTGGTTGTTCCCGAGCGCGATATGAAACAGGCTCGAACGCTTCTGCGCCTTCGCGATTGATTGCTCTTTTATAAACAGTAACAAAAAAGCACGACCCGATTACGGATCGTGCTTGGCTGCAAAATGGCGTGTGTCCCATAATATTAAATATCACCTAAGTCATTTTGAATTTTAGCTTGTTCGTTTTGAGAGCTACGATAACAAATCATAACCATACCTTCATAGATCTCATCAGCCTTTTCTATTGATACCTCTATCTCTCCACCTGCTAATTCCCATAAGCAGCCCCATGTAACAGTGCCTTGATAGAGTTCTGTCATTAAAGCGATGTTGTAGTCGGAACGTGCAGGGTTCGTCTCTCTTAACACTGATGGGCGACCATATTTGCGAGTGTATAGATCCTTATAATAATTATAAGTATTAACTAAGGTATTCCACTCTCCACTTGGGTCCAAAAATACGACTACAGCAAATATGCTGTTTCCGTCATCTGTAGCAGCAACGCCTATTGTTGCATTGCGACCTGTAAAATCACCTTCAAATAGTGCAGAATTACTCTTACCGCCAATATATGTTAATCCCTTTGCTCTCAATTTCTGACAAAATTCGGTCAAACTACCCTTTATTGGAACACCTTTAATAGAAAGATATTCAGAGCTGTCTTGAGCATATGATGTCAAGGAAATTGCCAAAAGAGCAAACAATGTAATAAACTTCCTCATAATCTGTTGTGTTTTGAATGAAATACAAAAGTAAGAAGAATTTTCTTAACGAACAATACCCAATGAGGTGTTGAAATATTCGGACGATGAAATAGTCGGTGAAAGAGTGCAAAAAGGCACAACCTTGCAATTAAGATTGTGCCTTAAATGATGGTGTTACAGACTATTTCATCGCCTGCTCTACGGCAACTGCTACTGCTACAGTAGCACCTACCATTGGGTTGTTACCCATACCGAGGAAGCCCATCATCTCAACGTGTGCAGGTACCGAAGACGAACCTGCAAACTGAGCGTCAGAGTGCATACGACCGAGGGTGTCGGTCATACCGTACGATGCTGGACCTGCGCCCATGTTATCTGGGTGCAAAGTACGGCCGGTACCACCTCCCGAAGCTACCGAGAAGTACTTCTTGCCTGCCAATACACGCTCCTTCTTGTATGTTCCTGCAACAGGGTGCTGGAAGCGGGTTGGGTTTGTCGAGTTACCGGTGATCGATACATCAACATCCTCGCGCCACATGACTGCAACGCCCTCGCGAACGTCATCAACACCATAGCAGCGTACTTTCGCACGCAGACCGTCAGAATATGCTGTCTCCTCTACAACTGCAACCTCGCCGGTGTAGTAGTCGAACTGTGTCTGAACATAAGTAAATCCGTTGATACGAGAGATAATCTTCGCAGCGTCCTTACCCAAGCCATTCAAGATAACACGCAAAGGATTCTTACGAACCTTGTTTGCCATCTCTGCAATCTTGATAGCACCCTCGGCAGCAGCGAAAGACTCGTGACCTGCCAGGAATGCGAAGCACTGTGTCTCCTCACGCAACAGACGAGCAGCCAGATTACCGTGGCCGATACCTACCTTACGGTCGTCAGCAACAGAACCGGCGATGCAGAATGCCTGCAAGCCCTCGCCGATAGCCTCGGCAGCATCAGCAGCTGATGTGCAGCCCTTCTTGATAGCGATAGCAGCACCCACTACGTAAGCCCACTTTGCATTCTCGAAACAGATGGGCTGTGTCTCCTCACACATCTTGTAAGGATCGATACCCTTAGCATCGCAGATAGCCTTTGCCTCGTCGATACCATTGATTCCATACTGTGCGAGCACCTCGTTGATGTGGTCGATTCGGCGCTCGTAACTCTCAAACAAATTTGCCATATCTTATTCTCTATTTTTTCGATTTAACAATGTGGATTACTCCTGACGGGGGTC
>JAZNHC010000111.1:0-9160 GCA_045576755.1 Alistipes sp. | reverse complement strand
TCCCGAATCGACACCCGAAGAGTACAAAGCGTGCAAACTTCGTCGAATGCGAGGAGGTGCAATGTGGAACGGATTGCGAGAGTGTGCAACCATCGACGAGTTCGAGGAGTTGCTCAAAACCACAAAGCGCAGTCGTCGCTCGCACTCAAACTTCGGCGTCGGAGATGCTACGGGTGCAGTCGCCTATTTCGAGGTTTGGGATGTGGGATATCGTCGCTACAATGTTAGCGAGAGTGGCAACGACGGTTTCGATGTGCGTTCGAATTTCTCGCACGCTGGAAATCCCGAAAAGACAGGGTCAAGCAAGCGTCGCTACGACCTTATTATGGAGGAGATGGCTACCCACAATGGCGACTTCACACCGCAAGATTTTATCGGCTATTCGCGCTCGTACAACAGCATTAAATATGGAAATGTTCTTGATATGGAGAGGCGATACTATTGCAGCAACCACACCGTGCCACGCGCCTCGACCGTAGGCTCGTTTGTAATAGTCTGCGACGGTAAGAATCCGCGTATGCTCGTGATGAACGGACACTCGGTGTCGAGCCTTGCCGTACCTGTCTATGTTCGAGCAAAGGAGAATATCCCAGAGTGCGTTCACGGCAACGCGATGCGACTCTTGTCGAACGACTTTCGCGAGAAGGCATACACCACCGTATCCAAGAGAAAGCTCCTAAACAAAGAGTTGATAAGCAAGGTCCTAAAAATCAAGCAACCTAAAATTGCGATGCCAAAGGAGATGCCGAGCAATATTCGCGCCTTCAATGCCAAGATTGACAAGCAGTTTGCAAAGCACGAAAAGCGTGTTCGCAAGGTATTGGCTAAATATTAGTGGAAGATGATTTTCAGATTGCTGATTATTCTTTCGCTCGCACTTTTGAGCGGATGTCATCGTGGGGGTGATATTGGCAACACTCCCCCTCCTGTTGAGTTCTCGTTGTGGAGCGCAAGTATGTTCCGCAGGATATTCTCGACATGCTCAAACGGGAACCTACAATGTTGCCACCGTGGGACCCTATGTTCTCACCTGAGGAGTAACACTGCACAACACAATTAACCTTAAAAAATAGACATGAGAAGATTTTTATTGGCATTGGCTGCCCTCTTTCTGCTCTACGGAGAGAGTTATGCCTGCACCTCAGCAATCGTTGCAGCTCACCGTTCGAGCGAAGGAGTGCCACTACTTTGGAAACATCGCGACAACACATTCAGCAACACCCGAGTGGACTATGTAACGGGCGGAAAGTACGCCTATACGGCACTTGTGCCAAATACCCGCCGATGGAATAGAGGTTCATTTGCAGGAATCAATGAGGTGGGACTCGGCACAATCACCACGGCAACCAGCAATCTCCCCATAGCAACCAAAGAGGAGTGGGAGGCTTGCCCACGCAAACGA
The DNA here is from genome assembly GCA_045576755.1 of Alistipes sp. Taxonomy (GTDB): domain Bacteria; phylum Bacteroidota; class Bacteroidia; order Bacteroidales; family Rikenellaceae; genus Alistipes. Next base: position 7,758 of record JAZNHC010000111.1, on the reverse strand, counting down.
ATCGGAGGAGCCTCATGGGTTGTGGCTCTGTGCGAGTGTACTACGGTAGATGAGGTAGAGGAGTTGCTACGCACTACAAAGCGTGGTCTTGGTTCACAATCGAACCTCGGTGTTGCCGATGCTACGGGAGCGGTGGCATACTTCGAGGTTTGGGATTTGGGATACCGTCGTTACGATGTCGATAGCAGCAATGGGGGCTTCGATGTTCGCGCCAATTTCTCACACGCCCGTACCGTCAGCAGCAAAGGTGCCAGCAATCGTCGCTACGAATTGACTATGAAGGAGATGAAGGAGCACAAGGGGGTATTTACGCCTAAGCAGCTTATCGGCTATTCGCGCTCGTACAACTCGCTTAAATTTGGCAATGTTCTTAACTCGAACGAGCGCTACATCTGCCAAAATCACACCGTACCTCGCCACTCGACTGTGGGCGCAATAGTATTGGTTTGCGACGGTAAGAATCCGCGTATGCTCGTAATGAACGGACACTCGGTGTCGAGCGTTGCCGTACCTGTTTATGTCAAGGCCAAGCGTAACATTCCGCAGTGCGTACGTGGTGGCGCAATGCGCGAACTATCGGAGGACTTCCGTGCAAAGGCATACTTCAGACCAGCCGACGGAATTTCAATTCTGAACAAAGAGCTGGTTCGCAAGGTGCTGAACATCAAACAGCCAAAAATCGATATGCCAAGAGAGATGCCTGCCGATATCCACGCCTTCAATGCCCACATCGACGAGTTGTATGCCAAGTATGAACGGAAGGTGCGCAAAATATTGGACAAGAGCGTTGTCTGCTATCCATTTTAATACAACAGATTAAAATTCCGCAGTAACACCAAAGGTCGGAACGAGTGTTCCGTTGCGTTGTTTTATCCGTTTGAGAAGATACCTCTGCTCCCCTATCGGAGCGGAGGGATTTTCTATTATACCAGTACTCAGGAGTGCATCGGGCAAAGTTATCGCACTGAAGGTAATATTTTCGAGGTCGAGATATATGCCCAGGCTCCACTTGCGAAACTCCCACCGCTTGTCCACTCTGATATCGAGCTGAACGAAGGGCTTCAATCGTCCCTCGTTATAGCGCGAATAGTCCAGCGCAGCACGTCCTGTAGCATCCCAATAGGTTTTCAATGCCGTCTGTTCTTCGTCGTAAGGGGTATAGGGAGCACCTCCTATCGCGCTCAACTTGGCTCCGATACTCCAACGACGTGGCATATCGTATGTGCCACTGACATTTGCCACCCAACGATTATCCCACGCCGATGGGATGTAGGGTGCGTGACGACGGCTACGGTACTCACTCCAATAGAGGGTAAATGCCCCCACAAGATTGACCTTGTTGGGTATCTGCCAACGAGCCGAAAGTTCCACGCCATAGGCTCGTCCCTGCGCAGTCGAAACTAACTTTTCGTTACCCGTCACTCCATAATCATTACCCTTGCAGGTGAGTGGCACGTCATCCTCAACCGATAGCGGTACTTGCGAATATAGTTTACAAAATCCCTCCAACGAAACCGCCAATCTGTCGCGCAATCTGTACTCGCCACCCACAGCCGACGAGAATACTCGCATATAGTCCAATCGCTTGTTCTGCAGGCTGTCGCTCGAGCCACGATAACCGAGGGCGGTGAGGGGCGGCAGCTCGTAGTAGATACCCGTACTGCCACTCACATAAAACCCCTTGCCAAGCGAGTATGAAACGGAGGCACGTGGCGAGAGCTGCCGCCAGAACATAGCCATACGTTCGGAATATGCCGCACCATCGGCTCGCACTCCCATCGAAGCGGTTAATCGCTCATCCTTCGAGCGATAGTCAGCCGAGAAGAAGACGGCATAGCCGGCAAAGAGGAGGCGCGTATCGTAATCGATAAACACCCCTTCACCGATTGACCGAAGTTGCTTGGTTGAGGTGTAGAAGTGACGTAGCGAAAGTTCTGCTCCTTCGCGCAGTCGCCACTGCCCGTGCAACGAGCGATTTTCGAACCGCAGAGACGCCTTACCTTCGGTTGAACGCAGACGCAAACGCAGATTATCCTCGCTCGACTCGTCGTTGTCAATATATTTTTTGTTGCGATTGGCAAGAAAGCTATACCCCACCGAGAGGGTCTGTATGCGCTCACCGCCAAAGTGTTTCAACGTTGCTCCAAGCGTAAAGGTCTCTTGGTCGATTTTCGGTATATAGCTCAAAATATAGTCATTCTCCTCACCGTTCTTGTCCAAGTTCAAGCGCAACCTATCGACACCGACAATTCCCAATATGTTAATTTCGTAACGATCCGATGGGCGTATACGAACCTTTGCCTGCGCATCAATGTAGTTTGGCAGGAATGGCAAGCCGAGCAGTTTGAAGAGCAGTTGCAGGTAGGATTGTCGCACCGAAAAGAGGTAGGTCGCCTTCGAATCGAAGTGACCGCTACCACTGAATGCTGCCTCGGAGGCTCCGAGCGTCGCTTTGAAACGTTGTTTATCAGGATTGCCCTCACGCAGAACGATATCCATCACCGAGCTCAAAGCGTTGCCCTTATCCACCGGAAAGGCTCCCGTATAGAATTTGACTTGACGTATCAGATCGGCATTGAGGATACTTACGGGTCCACCCGATGCGCCCTGGGTAGCAAAGTGGTTGATATTGGGAATTTCAATGCCGTCAATGTAGAATGTATTCTCCGAAGGACCTCCACCACGCACAATCAGGTCGTTGCGATAGCCTATTGGCGAGAACGCCACACCGGGCAAGGTGCGTACAATTCTCGCAACATCGCGATTGGCACCGGCACTGCGTTCCAACTCGCCAATGCCTACCGTATGAAGGCTGACCGGACTCTCGATATCGCGTACATAGGGTGAAGGAGCCACCGACACCGCATCAATGGATGTGGTGCTCTCCTCCAACTCTATCTCCACGAGAGGTGTCGATGCCGAGATTATATATTCGGGAGTTACCACAGTGGTATAGCCGAGCGATGATGCCTCGAAACGTGCTACACCGCCCGCCACGTTGCTGATTGTGAAATATCCGAGCGAATCGGTAGCGCCACCCTTCTCATAGTTGCCATCAACCACTACGGCAGCGAAGGGTATGCCCTGCCGTGATGTTGCAGATATCACCCTGCCACGAATATTGAATGCCATAGCCGAAAATGGTAACACCATAACCAAAACCGTCACAACGAACCTTAATTTTGCCATAGATAAGCCCTTTTTCGCAGACCAAATCAAGAATCGTGCAGTTTTCTTGGGCGAAAACTTTTAGTTTTCCGTTATTTATTCGTATCTTTGCGCGATTGTAACGTAATTTATTTTTGAATTTATTTGTCGTATGAAATTCAAGGAGTATAAAAATCTCGATTTATCGGCACTCGCCAATGAGGTTTTGGCGGAGTGGGACAAGAAAGACACCTTCGCCAAGAGTATCGAAACTCGCGAGGGAGCACCATCGTTTATCTTCTATGAGGGCCCCCCTTCAGCAAACGGTATGCCGGGCATTCACCACGTTATGGCACGTACCATCAAGGATGTATTCTGCCGCTACAAGACGCAGCAGGGATATCGTGTAAACCGCAAAGCAGGTTGGGACACACACGGTCTGCCTGTAGAGCTGGGTGTCGAGAAGACGCTCGGCATCACCAAGGAGGATATCGGCAAGAAGATCACCGTCGAGGAGTACAACCGTCGCTGCCGCGAGGATGTGATGAAGTTTACCGACGTTTGGAGCGACCTCACCCACCAGATGGGCTATTGGGTAAACCTTGATGATCCATACATTACATACGACAACAAATATATTGAGACTTTGTGGTACCTCTTGAAGCGACTCTACGATAAAGGGCTGCTCTACAAGGGCTACACCATTCAGCCATACTCCCCTGCCGCAGGTACGGGACTTTCGACACACGAGCTGAACCAGCCAGGTTGCTATCGCGACGTCAAGGATACAACCTGTACTGCTCAGTTCCGCATCGTGCGCGACGAGAAGAGCGAGCACCTCTTCGAGGGTGCCGAGGGCGAGCTTTTCTTCCTCGCCTGGACAACCACACCGTGGACACTCCCTTCGAACACCGCACTCTGTGTGGGCCCGCAGATCGAGTACGTTCGCGTGAAGTGCCAGAACCCATATTCCGAGGTTCGCCAGACTATCATTATGGCGAAGGAGTTGGTAGGCTCTTACTTCGGCAAGAAGCAGGAGGGCACATTCGAGGTCGAGGAGCAGATCTTCAAGGGTAAGGAGTTGGAGGGCATCCGCTACGAGCAGCTTATCCCTTGGGTTAAGCCGATGGGCGATGCGTTCCGCGTAATCGTAGGCGACTACGTTACCACTTCGGACGGTACGGGTATTGTCCACATCGCACCAACCTTCGGTGCCGATGATGACCGCGTAGCCCGTGCTGCAGGTATCGTTCCGCTCTTTATGGTAGATACCGCAGGCAAGAACTGCCCTATGGTAGACCGCTCGGGACGATTCTTCCGTCTGGAGGATTTGGATAAGGAGTTTACCGAGAAGTATGTAGACACAGAGCTCTACAAGGAGTGGGCAGGTCGCTACGTGAAGAATGCCTACGATGCGGCTTTGGACGATAGCGACACCACGCTTGATATCGACATCTGCGTAACCCTCAAGGGCGAAAACAAAGTCTTCAAGATCGAGAAGCACACCCACTCGTACCCACACTGTTGGCGTACCGACAAGCCGGTATTGTACTACCCTCTCGACTCGTGGTTTATCCGCACAACGGCACTCCGCGAGCGAATGATGGAGTTGAACGCCACAATCAAATGGCAACCCGAGAGCACAGGCTCGGGTCGTTTCGGCAAGTGGCTGGAGGGCCTGGTTGATTGGAACCTTTCGCGTTCGCGCTTCTGGGGCACTCCACTTCCAATTTGGGCTACCGAGGACTACTCGGAGATGAAGTGTATCGGCTCGGTTGAGGAACTCATGGCGGAGATTGAGAAGTCAATCGAGGCTGGCTTTATGACCGAGAACCCATACAAGAACTTTAAAGTGGGCGATATGTCGGCTGAGAACTACTCTACCGAGAATATCGACCTCCACAAACCATACGTGGATAACATCATCTTGGTTTCGTCGAAGGGCGAGCCTATGCGTCGCGAGAGCGATCTGATTGATGTTTGGTTCGATTCGGGTGCTATGCCATACGCACAGCGCCACTACCCATTCGAGAATGCAGACTGCTTCGACAAGTTGTTCCCTGCCGACTTTATCGCCGAGGGTGTCGATCAGACTCGCGGATGGTTCTTCACCCTGCACGCAATCGCTACAATGTTGTTCGACAGCGTAGCATTCAAGAATATCATCTCGAACGGACTCGTTCTCGACAAGAATGGCAACAAGATGTCGAAGCGTCTGGGCAATGCCGTAGATCCATTCGAGGTATTGAACAAGTACGGTGCCGATGCAACCCGTTGGTATATGATAGCCAACTCCGACCCTTGGGATAACCTCAAGTTCGATGTCGAGGGTGTGGACGAGGTGCGTCGTAAGTTCTTCGGAACGCTCTATAACACCTACTCGTTCTTCGCACTCTACGCCAACATCGACGGCTTCACCGGCACTGAGGCGGAGGTGCCAATGGAGCGTCGTCCCGAGATTGACCGTTGGATCATCTCGTTACTGAACACCCTCGTAAAGGATGTTACCGCATCACTCGAGGACTACGACCCAACCCCTGCAGCACGCGCTATTCAGGAGTTCGTAGGCGAAAACCTCTCGAACTGGTATGTACGTCTTAACCGCAAACGTTTCTGGGGCGGCGAGATGAACGAGGATAAGCTCTCGGCATATCAGACACTCTACACCTGCCTTGAGACTGTAGCCAAATTGGCTGCACCGTTCGCTCCATTCATCTCGGATCGCATTTTCTGCGACTTGAACGCATTGAGTGGTCGCCACTCGGAGGATTCGGTTCACCTTGCATCGTTCCCTAAGTGCGACGAGTCACTCATCGATGCCCGCTTGGAGGATATGATGGCTATGGCACAGCAGGTTTCGTCGATGGTACTCGCCTTGCGTCGTAAGGTAAACATCAAGGTACGTCAGCCGCTTGCAAAGGTGCTTATCCCTGTATTGGACGATGCTACCGAGGAGCACCTGTCGGCTGTTAAGTCACTTATCCTCAACGAGGTAAACATCAAGGAGATGGACCTTATCCGCGAAACAACCGGATTGATCACCAAGCGCATCAAGCCTAACTTCAAGACCTTGGGACCTCGCTATGGCAAATATATGAAGCAGATTGCCGCAATGACTGCGCAGTTCTCGCAGGAGAAGATTGCCGAGATTGAGGCTTCGACAGAGGTCGTTCTCGATATGGGAGCCGAGCAGATTACCGTAACACCTGCCGACTTCGAGATCACATCGGAGGATATGCCGGGTTGGTTGGTAACAAGCGAGGGCAAACTCACCGTAGCTCTCGACATTACCCTCACCGAGGAGTTGCAGAAGGAGGGTGTAGCGCGTGAGTTGGTAAACCGCATCCAGAATATCCGTAAGGACTCGGGCTTGGAGGTTACCGACAAGATCGAGGTCGAGATCGAGGATATCGAGGCTGTACACGCTGCTGTAGCGGAGTTCGCATCGTACATCGGTCAGCAGACCTTGGCGGTGAGCGTCAAGACGACAGCTGCACCACAGGGCGAATTTGTTGTGGCAAGTGATGTGAACGAAATGCCGTTGAAGATCGCAATTAAACGAGCGTAACGATGAAAAAAATCATATTACTCTGCATTGTTGCGATTATTGCTTGCGGCACTTCGTACGGCTGGGATCGTCGTGCACACGCCACCGTAGCCAAGATTGCCGAAAACCACCTCACTCCGACAGCCAAGGCTCACTTGGATAACTACCTCAATGGTAAGTCTATCGTCTACTACGCATCGTATGCAGACGATCACAAGCCCGAGCTATTGGTCGATTTGGGATATCAGCCCTCGAATGCAAAGCGCAAGGTAACATTCCCGCACACCTTCGAGGCAAACGAGGACGGAAGCGTATACCGCGGTATGCGCAAGGGTGATATGTTCGTCAAGAACTGCGTGGCATTTGCCGATCAGTACGCAGCCGAGTTGAAGGCAAATCACCGCACGATGAACGACTCGTTGCGAGTGCTCTCGATTGCGATGCTGGTACATTGGTTGGGCGATATGCACTGTCCGGAGCATATCCGTTATCCCGAGGATCAGAGCATTGGCTACTTCAAGGTCATGTATGGCAAGAAGGAGGTCCGCTACCACTCATTGTGGGATGGCATCCTCTTTGGTCAGCTCCACCCTTGGGGATTTTCGGATTGCGCTCTTCTGCTCGACACCTATTCGGCAGAGGAGATTGCAAACGTTACCGCAGGTGACATCTACGATTGGGGCAAGGAGTGCGCTATACTCTCGCGCCCCGTACACAGATATAGCGAAGGTGCAGTGATAAACCCCGATGCATATCGCAACGAGTTCGGCCCACTTGCCGAGTCGTTAATATGCCGAGCAGGCTATCGCCTTGCAAAATTGCTGAACGAAATTTTCGAATAAAGGGGCATTTGGCAAACTTTTTTGGTGCGAAACCGAAAAAAGTGGTAATTTTTTGCAGGAAAAGTTTGCAGGTATCAAATTTTTGCGTACCTTTGCCACGCTGATTTGAAGAAATCGGCTCCTCAAAGCCCAGGTGGTGGAATTGGTAGACACGCTACTTTGAGGGGGTAGTGGGCATTAGCCCGTGTGAGTTCGAGTCTCGTCCTGGGCACAAGCCGTTGA
>JAZNHC010000110.1:0-5583 GCA_045576755.1 Alistipes sp. | reverse complement strand
TAGAACTCGATGGTGTCGAATGTTGCCGGCATAGCCAACTCCATACCAAAGCGGAGCAAAAGCGGAGCCTTCTTCTCGCCAACACCTGCCTTCATACTCTCGGTAACGGCGATTGTTCCGTCGGGAGCAATAACGTAGGTCAAAGTAACGGTAGCACCGGTCTGAACATATTTGTAGACTGCCTCAACCTTGATGCACATATCCTTCTGCTGTTTTGCCTCAAACTTATCGAGATGAGGAACATCGGTACGCCATACCTTCCAACCCTCGTGGTTGAAACGTGTGTTGCGGTTCTTGCGAACACCATAGTCATTCTCGACCATACCACGATAGAACTGTGGCTTCAACGGTTTGGTGAGGAGCTGTGTACCCTTATAGATGTACGATGCGAGGAAACCATCCTCGTTAAACTCAGCCGTAAAGCTATCACCCTCGATCTTGCGCTCCTTGAGAACAAGACCACAAGGCTCGCCCTTCGCCACACCTACAGGCAATGCTGCATTGTAGGCATTCTCGGTATTGTACGCCTTGACAACGAATTGGTTGCGTGCAACCTCATAGCCTGCATTCAAGAGAGGCTCGCTGTTCTTCAATACGAACGACACGTTGAGCAATACTTCGCCCTCCAGCACCTTCATATCGTTAGCGTTGTAGCCAAGCTGAACATCGACCTTCTTCTGCGGAGCAACCTTCAAATCCTCGACAACACCCGACTTCACGACCTTACCATTTACAACCAACGACCAAGCAAGGCGCACATTCTCGAGTCCCTTAAAGAAGTTCTCGTTCAATACCGTCACGCGACCACACTCAAAGTCGGACTGCGATGCCCAAATATTCTGGTACTGCTGCTTAACCTCGTATGCCGAAGGATGATACTTACGGTTAGCTGCGATAAATCCATTGCAGCAGAACGAGTCGTCCGATGCATCGCGCTTGTTCCAGCAACCACCATAGCGGTATGTCAATTCGTTGGTCTTTTCGTCGCGCCAAGCCAATGCCTGATCCACAAAATCCCAAATAAATCCGCCTTGATAGGTAGGATACTTACGTACCAAGTCCCAATACTCTTTCAAACCTCCGAGCGAATTACCCATTGCGTGAGCATACTCGCACTGAATGAGTGGACGCGACGGCTTCGACATAGCGTGCTGCTCACACTGATCAGGCGTAGCGTACATAGGAGCGTCGATATCGGTATTGTAGTTACTCTTCTTCATTCCGTAGCGGATGTAGTTTGCCTGCTCGTAGTGTACAGGACGCGATTTGTCGTAAGCCTTGATCCAATCGTAGCACTTGTGGAAGTTCGGACCGTTACCCGCCTCGTTACCGAGCGACCAATAGATGACCGAAGGGTGGTTGAAGTCGCGCAAAACCATACGCTGGTCGCGAACAAGATGCGCAGCCTCGTAGTCGGCACGCTTTGCCAAAGTCTTCTCCTTGTAGCCCATACCGTGCGACTCGATATTACCCTCGTCGCAGACATAGATACCATACTCGTCGCAGAGATCGTACCAGAGCGGTGAGTTAGGATAGTGACAAGTACGAACAGCGTTGATGTTCAACTCCTTCATAATCTGAATATCGCGAATCATATCCTCGCGAGTAACGTAGTAACCCGTATTAGGGTTCATCTCGTGGCGGTTAGCACCCTTGATAAGTACAGGGCAACCATTCACCAAGAGCTGCGAGTTCTTAATCTCGACCTTACGGAAACCAACCTTGAAAGCGGTAGCCTCGATAACCTTCTCGCCATTGAGCACCTCGACAGTCAAACGATACAACGAAGGGATCTCGGCACTCCAAGGAGATACTGTTCCAAGTTGCCAAATGCGCTCAACCTTGCACTCGTTTACATTCACAACCTCCTGCTTAACCTGCTTACCTGCCGGATCAGTCATAGTGAGGCGCACAGCCTTAACACCCGCTGTGGTGGTAATCTTCAGGTCGAGGATACCTTTTGTGTAGTTCTCTGCCAAGTCGGCAACAAACTTCACATCCTCGATATGCTTCTCATCGCGAGCATAGATGTAGCAATCGCGTCCGATACCCGACAGACGGAAGAAATCCTGATCCTCGAGGTATGTTCCGTCGCACCAACGGTAAATCTGCATAGCAAAGAGGTTCTCCTTGCCAGGCTTTACGAATTTGGTAATCTCGAACTCTGCCTCCAACTTCGAGTCCTCGCTGTAGCCGACATACTCGCCATTCACCCACAACGAGACATTCGATGTAGCCGAGCCGATATGCACGTAGATCTGCTTGCCACGCCACTCGGAAGGGACCTCAATATTGTGACGGTACGAGCCTATGGCATTGCGCTCGGTTGGCGCATACGGTGGGTTACTTGTGTAGAAGTTCTTCCACGCATAGCCCGTATTCTTATAGAGAGGTACACCATAGCCATTCATCTCCCACAATCCCGGAACAGGCATCTTGCCCCATGCCGAGTCGTCGAACTTCAATGACCAGAACTCTGCCGGCTGCGGGTCGGTTGCATTAGGAGTCCAATAGAACTTCCAAATGCCACCTATCGAGCGGTAGAGAGGCGACTGAGTAAAATCGTGCTCGGCAACTGCGGTCTCGGCAGTAGGCGTCACAATAAATGTGGAACGCATAGGCAGACGATTCTCCTCAAATACGTTAGGATCCTGCCACTTTGGATCCTGAGCACCAATGGCATTCGCCCCAAGAACGAGGGCTACTGCACAAATAAGAAGTTTTTTCATCTTTGTTAATTTTATTGGTTTGTTAAAAAATTTGTCACTTATCGCATCGAGTTCATTCGTATACTCGCCTTCACGAGCGCAATGGCGCGCACACGACTCTTCTCGATATCTTTGTCGGCGTGGTGCTGATTTTGCGACACGAGGCGGATGCATTCCTCTTTGTCCGAACGCTGCACATACTTCACCGTTATATACTCCTCGCCATCCAGATCAATCGAAAGCAGGTACATATCGCCCCAGAAGATGTCGTCGAGCGAGTGCAGCTGCTTGTAAAGCACTATATCTCCACTCTTGAGCAATGGATACATCGAGTCACCCACCACATAGATCGCACCGTCACACTTCGGCAGGTTCGGGATGTGGATATAGTTTATCGGGTTATACTGCTCTTGCTGTTCGAAGAGTGGAACAAGCCCGGCTGTAGCCTCCACCGAATAGAGCGGCACCGACTGCAAAGGCATTGCCATTTCGCTACCTCGGGCAAATGAAGCCGACAAGGATGGGTCGGCATTAAACATCTCGCCCTTGCCACTTTCGAGCCAATCGGGATTTACATTCAATTCTTGAACAAGGATATTTCTGTTTCGCGAAGAGAGTCGCGCCTTTCCCGTTTCGATCATAGAGAGCGCGGTCTTACCCACGCCAAGTCGTTGAGCTAATTGCTCTTGCGTAAAGCCCAATCTCTTTCGTATAAGTTTTAATCGCCCGCCCATATATTTTATTAAAATCTTTTTATACAATTTTTGGACTTTTTAAGGTATCAAAATTCATTTGTTGAACTACCTTTGTCCACGCAAAGTTAAACATTTTCTACAAAAATAACAAAATTTTATCAACGAACAAACATAAATAGCTATGAAGAGGATTATTTACAAGGTATCCGAGGAGGACTATGCAGCATTAGCAGCAGAGATCAAGGGCCGATTGATGACACCGTGTTACTTTTCGGGCACGGTGGAGAGTGTGGGTGCGAATGGCGAGATTTTGCGTCTGACGGCATCGCTCATATTGTATCGCCGACGCGTGGATGACACCCAGCGCTACGACGCGCACGACACAATCTACGCTGTATCTGCCGTCTGGTGGGACTTTATGTGCGAGGATGATGAGGGAGTTATATGGGACGATTTCGACTTCGAAAAACTTGTTGAACAACTAATTGAGGAGGAGTAGCGATGAACTTTACCGAATTTGCAACTGAGATATATCCGTTCTTGGAGGTGCAACCATTCCATGCTATCTATTACCGTATTCTCGAGGCATTTGCGCGAGGGGATATTCGCCGTCTGATTATCACCATGCCGCCACAGCACGGCAAGTCGGTAGGTGCAACTACCCTGCTGCCGGCATATATGCTCGGCCTTAACCCCGACATACGCATCGCCATCGCCTCCTATTCGGGCAGCCTTGCATCGCGTTTCAACCGCCGCGTACAACGCATTTTGGATAGCAACGAATACACCGAGCTATTCCCCAACACAACCATCAAGCACGGCACCAAGCCCGCCAATTACATCCGCACAGCCGACGAGGTCGAGATCATAGGTCACGATGGCGCATTGCTCTCGGTTGGTCGCGAGGGGTCACTTACGGGCAACCGCGTCGATTGTTTCATTCTCGACGATCTGTACAAGGACGCCATGGAGGCAAACTCGCCCATTATCCGCGAAAATTGCTGGGAGTGGTACACATCGGTTGTGCGTACACGTATGCACAACTTCTCGCGCGAACTTATTGTATTTACACGTTGGCATGAAGAGGATCTTATCGGCACTATCACCAGCAAGGAGCCGTGCCGCGACTTTCGCAGTTTCGACGACTTGAAAAGTATTGGCGACAACGAGTGGCTCTACCTCAACTTCGAGGCTCTGAAGGCATCACCCGCAACCGAGATCGATCCTCGTCAGCCAGGCGAGGCTCTGTGGGAGGAGCGCCACTCGGCTGCGCTACTGCAGCAGAAGCGACAACTCGACACTTTGCGTTTCGAATGTATGTACCAGGGACACCCATCGTCGCGCGAAGGACTGCTCTATGGCAACTCCTTCGCCGAGTACGACACTCTGCCCACCGACATCGTGCGCTATGGCAACTACACCGACACAGCCGACACGGGCGACGACTACCTATGTTCGATCTGCTACGCAGTCGACACGGATGGCATCATATATATTTGCGACGTGGTCTATTCGCGTGAGCCTATGGAGGTTACCGAGAGCGAGGTGGCCGATATGTTGTGCCGAAATCGCACCCGCTTGGCGGCTATCGAGAGCAATAACGGAGGCCGCGGATTTGCACGTGCCGTACAACGTCTTGCACCCGCTACAAAGGTCGAGTGGTTTCACCAATCTGGCAATAAGGAGGCACGCATCTTGTCGCACTCAGCTACGGCTCTGCACCTGCTTCGCTTTCCTCGCGGATGGCAGCAGAGATGGAGCGAACTCTACTCCCACCTCACCACCTATCGTCGCACATTCCACTCCAATCGTTGGCACGATGCAGCTGATGTCATAACGGGCATTATCGAGCGCGAAAACCGCGAGACGTTCCGACCACGAATTTCCTTTATTCGATAAATTGCTAATTTTCATATCAGTACATCACAAGTTTTTTGCACAAAAAGTTGGAATTTAATCATAAAATACTTACTTTTGTGCTGAAGTATAGATGTTAGGATAATGATCCCCTCCCCGTATTTTTCGGGGGGGGGGATTTTGAGGCTTAAATGGTTGTGTAGTAACCATTTACAGAGGTTAGGAAAATCACAGCGATTACTATTTTTTATACCACAAATTTATTACTAATTAAACAAACTTACAATGAAAAAATTTCTCTACGAAATTTTGGCACTTGCAGC
>JAZNHC010000109.1:0-7212 GCA_045576755.1 Alistipes sp. | reverse complement strand
AATCAGCTTTCGTATCGCCTCCTTTGCCAGACGATTAACCTCGGCAGCCTCCTGCTTCAGAAGCCTTGCACGAAGACGCTTCGCCGACTTTGTGGTATCGCTTGCCAACGAGTCGATCATAGCACGGCGCAACTCCGATTTCGATTTCTGCGGTGCAACCACCGAGTCGTTACTTTTTGTCGGTTGTGCCACCTGACCGCTTTGTTGTGCATCACTATTTTGACGCGGTCTATCCGCACCATCCGCTCTGCCCTCGGCTCCGCCATGCTCTACAGCCTGTGCATTGGCATCGCCTCCGTCATGCTGCATCTGCTCACCCATTGCTCCTCCACGCTGCATCTGAGCACCACGACCTGACTGAGGAGCATTACCTTGCGGCATACCTTTACCTCGTCTGCCACCTCGTCTGGTAGCCTCGGCGACCCCCTGACCTTCGCCACTCTCTCCAACAGCCTGAGCCGCTCCGTTACTTGACGGACTGCCGTCTGTCTTACCTTCCACCGAAGCGCCCTTCGCCGCTTTATCCTTCGCAGCCTTGGCTGCCTGCTCCAGCGAGTCTTTGCGAGCCTTCTCTATCTGTTCACGAATCGGGTAGCGGGTATATAGGAACATCGAGTCGGAGCACATAAATACCGAATCTCCCTGCGAAATATCGTAACTTATAAGAGATGGTGTCTTCGTCACAAAGACATTGCCCGGCTCCTTCCAATACTCGCCCCAATCACCAAAGAGGAGCATCTTCTGCGACCTATCGTCAATTTGGATGTTGCGTTTAAGTTGCACATACTCGCTGTCGCGATAGTAGTAGAGCGTATCGCACATCAGCTCCTGGTCCTTGGTCAGAACATAGCCGTTTTTGGTGAGCGTGTAGAGTTGCTGTCGCTTATCGAATGTTCCCCTGTCAGCATAGAGGTAGTCGCCCTCCGAGCCGGCCTCACCGCCATTGTTCCAGATGTTGGTGCGGGTAAAGAACTGAGCGTGGTCGGTATTGGTGTTGTAGACCACCGAGTCACTCATCATCTCGTACTCGTTGTTACGCATCTGCACCTGGTCCACACAGACTATCTCGTGACGATCCGAGTAGACATATCCTCTGTTCGACTCGAGCACGTTATCTCCACTCGTCAAGACACCGCCACCTGCGTAGCGACCTATATTGGTGCGGGTATTGAACTCGAAGTTGTAAGTGAGCAACGTTGCATTGCCGTCCACAACCTTCACTATACGCGAATAGACCTTTGCCTTATTGGTGCGACCATTATACTCGGCACGGTCACCATAGATGTAGGTCGAACCACGCTTTATCAGCACATTGCCGAAACACTCGATATGTCGCTCGTTGTAACGTACGGCACTATCTGCCGTAATTACCGTACCGTTGTGATAGGCAGCAAAATTACCCACCACAACCATAATCTTACGGCCATTGTGTACCATCTGCCAGCCCTCATCGGACTTCATATTGACATACTCACGCTTTGCCTTCTTATTCTGATTTTGCGATACGCTCTGCGTGCGTCGCACCTGCTGTGGCTCTGCCGAAAACGAAGGGAGGCCATTGCTTCCTGCAAAGACCAAACTCGCCAATGCTACGAGCGAGAACTGTATGGCTGTCACCCTTCTTTTCACGGTAAGTTCCTATGGTTTACTTGCTATATTTGAGCCAATTCTTATTGGAAAACTCAGCACTCTTATACTCCGGCGAGATGTAGATATACATCGAAGCTATCTTCTTGTCGAGCCACGCCCTAAACTCACGTTCCTGCTTCTGCGAGAGTGCCATCTGCTCCAAACGCAGGTAATCCTCCTCGAGCGAGGCGTTGTGCGCAGGTATTACCTTCAGCAACTTGACCACCTTCACCAACTCATTACCCATCATATCGCTCGAGCGGTATGGATTGGATATCTCGCCCTCCTTCAGGCGGCGAATGGCGTTATAGTCGTCAATGCTCTTACCTCCCATAGCTCCGAAATCCTCCTTGAGGAACTTCGTCGCAGTGAGGCGTGCATCGTATGCCGAGTAGCGTTCCAAAAGGTCGTGGTTGGTCACCACACCTCCGTTCTGCTTCGAGTGTTTGTCGTCGGAGTGCTTTCGCGCCGCCTCCTCGAACGAGAGTGAATCCTTTCTGATGAGGTTTACCAAACTATCCAAGTCACGCATAGGTGCAACAATCTCCTCCACGGTAAATGTCGGACGCAACAAAATATGACGACAATGGTAGAGCTGTCCATTTTTATCGATGAGCTGTATGAGGTGGAAACCAAACTCCGACTCCACAACCTCTGACACCTGTCCCGCCTTCAACTCTGCCAAAGCATCGGCAAATGGCTTCACAAAACCCGCCAATGGCGCAGGCTCCAACTCTCCACCCTGTATTGCCGAGCCATCCACCGAGTACATACGCGCCAATGTTGCAAATCGTGTTTTACCCGTTACGATTCTCTCGCGCATCTCGACTAAACGCTCACGAGTACGCAACTTTGCCTCCTTGATATTCTTTGGGAACATAGTAATCTGAGCATACATATACTGCTCGGCAATGATTGGCAGACTATCCTTGTCTATAGATTTGTAGAACAACTCCACCTCACCCGGTACAATCTTGGTCTTGCTGACAATGGTCTGCTGCATAGCCTGGGCATAGAGCTGCTCCTCGATTTGACGACGCATCAAGTCGCGAATATGATAAATCGCCATATGCGACTTCTTCTCCAATGCTGTTATCGAGCCCTCTTTATCGACCATTGCCTGCACTTGCTGCTCCACACGCTGCACCGCATCAGCCTTACTAATCTCGACAGAATCGAGAAGTGCCTGATTGTAGAGCAACTTCTGCAACATCAGCTCTTCCAAAGCCTCGTCCTGCGCAGGGCGATCCGAGGTATAGCCCTCAGCGCGACGCTGTTCGAGTATCATTCTGGCTGCTTGCTGTACATCCGAATAGCTGATAGAGGAGTTTCCGACAACGGCAACCACCTTATCGAGCATCACAAATCTCTTTTGTGCCACCACTGCAGCACACACAATAGAGAATCCGAGAATTATTGCTATTAACTTTTTCATCTTCTACTCTTGTCCCTTTTCGTTTTGTTCCTCCTCACCGTGTATGCGGGCGTGGCCTGATGTGAGCGCACTCTTCAGCATCCGCTCCTCTTGGCGACGTACGACCTCCGCCTGATGACGATTGACCAATATCTGTCGTATACCCTCCTTCGCCATACCAAACGGAGTGGTGTCACCCTCCTTCAAAACATCGGTTATGCGAAAGTAGAAATATGTCTTGTCGTAATGTATGGTCTGCACCCCTCGCTTACCCAACAACGCCTCGTGGCGCGAAGTGCGTAGAAGCGGCAGATTGCTCAGAAACTCAGCGAACGATGTCCACTCCTCGAACTGCAGATGGGTAAAGTTATTCTTGCGACACAACTCCTCGAAATCGGCACGATGTTCTCCCTGCGGAGCATCAAACCACTTTATCATCTGCTCACGACGACGGAAATCCTCGCCTATGGCTACGATCTCACCCTTGACCATCGGCTCGGAGAGTCGGAAATTGGACTTATTCTCCTTGTAGTAGGTCATCATATCCTCGTCAGTGATCTCGCCACATGGCTCTGCTTCGAGGTAGTGGCGATCCAAGCGATGTACCAGCAACGAACGACGATACTCCTCGACCATCTTCTCGATATCATCCTCTGACTCGGAGAAGAGAAGTTCGGCCTCCTGCTGCTTGAGCTGACCTACAATCCACTTCGATACAAAGGTCTTGGCAAAATTCAAACTATCGGTCTCAGTAACGCCATCTGGCATTGCAGCCGAGAGTTCCGAGAGGTATAGACAGTTCTTACCAACGCACGCAATTTCCTTATCGTCAACCCTATAGCCTGACCACGACTTGCACGCCCACACACACACGAGCATCAAAACGACAACTGATATTTCGCAAAATCTACGCATACAACTTGCAAAGATAGTAAATTTCACGAAATAAAACGAGATAATTACAATTTTATTGTAATAAAACTGTCATAATGGTTAGTAAGGATTATTAAGGGTGTTTAGGGAGTAATTTTTAATTCTTACCTATAATTCTCGGGATTTGCTGTACCGTAGACCTCGTGCACACCATCTTTCGAAGGGTGCATCTTGTGCCACACTTGAGCAAGGAAAGGATTGCGCTCCGCCTCCTCGTCGAAACGCCAAGGTGCAGGCATACACTCCTCGCACCAATGACCTCCGAGCAATATCAGCGCAGGTGATGCTTCGAAACGGTGACCAAAGGTGCATTCCCACTCCAGTTTGGTCGCCAAATCTCCCTTCACCATTGTTGCCGACAGGCATTTTCCGCCTCGGAAAGCTGCCGCTTGATGCATATCCTCGATATCCAATTCGGCAAGAGGTTTCGACTCGTCGTAACCGTGCGAAAGTCGCTCGGCATCGGACTCATCGGCAAGATGAATATCACGCATCTGCTCCCAAGTACCTATTGCCTCGCGCTCCTCGCGTGAGCCGAAATAGGCTTTCACTCGCTGTTCGTTGCCCGTTTTAAGCCATCCGAGAGTTCCGAAAATCTTGTCGCTTGCAATGTAGCGCATCACAGGCTTCAACAGCCACGCAGGGGCAATCTTTGCCAAAGAGTAGAACCAAGGCAGCGTACTTGCCATCTGCGCAAAATAGTCCGCTACAGGCACGTTGGCACGGAAGTGGAGATAGTTGTCCAACTTATCAGAATCGAAGTAGTATTGTCCGTGGAAATTGTGCGTTGCAAACCACTTAACATCAAAAATTTTCTCCGGTGCAGGGCAGTTTATCGACTTCAACAGGTAGCACTCGAAGTCGTAGTTCGTAAGACGATACTCCGCGCCACTGCCTATATTGTAAAATCTACGCCAAAACTCCTCCGGTACATCCTCACCACACACATTTGCCAACAGTCGTCCCGAGTCCTCAACCGTAGCCCATTCCAACACACCACGAATAGGCACGTGGAACATTATAGGATCCATATTCTTGAGTATCGCAGGATAGAGAATACCCGACTGACGAAGGCTTACCCAATGTTTCAATCCCGACTCGGCAAAGATACGCTCGGCACGACATTTCGAGATGGCGTAATAGTCGTACATCGAAGGGAATATAGGATCGCCCGTACGTCCCCAATGCAACGGTTCACGACGATCTCCCGTCTGCGCCACACTGCCGATGTAGACAACCTTAATGTCGTCGCTATTAGGCTGAGCCTTAACGGCTTTCACGATATTCTTGGCAGCCGTAACATTAACCTTCAATACACTCTTAGGCTTGTAATCGGCACTTGGCGACACCATACCTCCGACGTGCAGCACATAATCTGCGCCCGACACCCCTTTCAGCACATCGTCGTAGTTCATCAAGTCACCCCAAACCACTTCGATTTTGTCGCCATATCGAGCCAGTTTCTTGCGATTGATTTTGGTATCGCGCACCAACACCACAACATCGAACTTATCGCTTTTAGCCACCAACTCCTTCAATCCGGCACTACCCATAACACCTGTGGCACCGGTCAAAAACACCCTCTTTTTCATCTATATATTCTGCTTTTTTCTCCTATTTTTTCTGTGGAGTTTGGCTATCATATCCGCAAACACAACAACAAACAAAGTTGCAGCAACTGCGTAACATATATAGTAAACCGTACCCCCTCCGAGCAACTCACGGAACGACATTTCGTTAAGTCCAAGACATATTAGCGAGAACGCCATAACATTGTTCAGCGAGTGAATTATCATATTGCAAAAGATGGACGATGTACGCTCGTAGAGCATAGCAAAGATAACACCTGCCACAATCGCCACAACCATAGTCGAGATATCGGCGTGTATGATGCCGAAAAATAGTGCCGTAAATGGTATTGCCAACGCCATACCCCACCTCTTATGCACAACCTCATAGAGCACTCCGCGACATATCAACTCTTCCAGCACGGGAGCAAAAACCGCTATTGTCAGCCACGCCCACAATCCTCGTCCGACACCGACACTTTCGCTTTCGGGCAGACGCTCCACAAGCGGCTCGAGAACTATCTGAGTCGATAGCAACCACACAAAACCAACGAGGACAACATTAGGATTGATGCCCAAGACAGAGTGCCGTATCACTATCGCCCTTCTGCCACCTCGGATGCGGACATAGAGCGCCATAACTATCAGCGCCGAGCACATCAGAAGGGGATAAACCATCGCAGTATAGCGACCAAGAACAAGCTGCTCGTCCATATACTGCACAGCATCGACAGTATCTATCGGAGATATGGTCGGAACTTTCACTCCACACAATCCCAACACTATGCCTATGGCAAACTGCACCGCCAAAAAAAGCAGCACCAACACCACCAAATCGCCCACATTGGGGAAGGATATTTTTCTACTTTTCTCCTCCATTTTGACCTATTTTCCGAGGGCGAAGATAAGCATTTTGAGTCAAAAGCAAAAGTTTATTTGGGTAAATCAAATTAAAATTACTAAATTTGCCCGATTATTATCTATAATAACCGAAAAGAAAGAGTATATTGATATGGGTAAAATTGTCGCATTGGCAAACCAAAAAGGCGGCGTAGGCAAGACCACCACCGCTATAAATCTCTCTGCTTCAATAGCACTGCTCGGAAAGAAGGTTCTTCTCATCGATGCCGATCCGCAGGCAAATGCCACTTCGGGTTTGGGTTTCGACATCAACACGGAGGGCATCTACGAGTGTATCACAGGTGAACGTACAGCCGAGGAGGTTATGCTTCACAGCGAAGATGTCAAGAATTTGTGGGTGTTGCCCTCGAGCATCAACCTTGTGGCAGCCGACACCGAGCTCCCAAATATGGAGGATAGCCACCACGTAGTTAAGCGCATCATCGACAGCGTACGCGACAAGTTCGACTATATTTTCATCGACTGTTCGCCTTCGCTCGGCTTCACCACCGTAAACATTCTTACGGCTGCCGACTCGGTTCTTATCCCTGTGCAGTGCGAGTACCTCGCTTTGGAGGGGTTGTCGAAACTGCTCAATACGATCCGCAAGGTGAAGTCGTCGCTCAATCCGAGCCTCGAAATCGAGGGATTTCTCCTTACGATGTATATGCGCAATCGCTTGAATAATCAGGTGGTTACGGAGGTACGCAACCATTTTGGCCCGTTGGCATACGAAACCATCATCCAGCGCAATATCCGTCTGGGTGA
>JAZNHC010000108.1:0-2173 GCA_045576755.1 Alistipes sp. | reverse complement strand
GTCAATTTCGTACGCGGACTCTCACCTTACCTTGCAGCGTGGAGCATCTTGCAACGTGACGACGAGGAGCTTTCGGTAAAGATCTTCAAGGCACGTTTCGAGGAGGGTAATCACTCGGCAGAGATAGGAGCAATCTCCACCGACAACAAAACATATATAAAAGTGGCGTGCAGCGATGGCTACATTGCCATCGAGGAGTTGCAGGTTGCCGGCAAGAAACGTATGGCAGTGCGCGATTTGCTACTTGGTATGCACTTTGACAAAGCAGATAAATTCAAACAAAACTTATAAAATTCAACAAAATTATGAAAAAGCACAATTTTAGCGCGGGACCTTCTGTATTACCGGAGGTTGCTCTCGAGAACGCTGCAAAGGCGATTTTTGACTTTAACGGCACCGGACTTTCGGTTCTTTCGTACTCGCACCGCAGCAAGGAGTTTGAGGCTGTTTTGGCCGAGGCAAAAGCCCTCTTCCGCGAATTACTCAATATCCCCGAGAACTACCACATCTACTTTGTAGGTGGTGGTGCAAGCACTCAGTTCTTCCACCTTCCGGCAAACTTCCTTGGCAAGAAGGCAGGCTATGTCAATACGGGCGTCTGGACCAAGAAGGCTATCAAGGAGGCAAAGTTCTATGGCGAGGTTGAGATTGTAGCTTCGAGCGAGGATAAAAACTTCTCGTATGTACCAAAGGGTTACGAGGTCCCTGCCGATTTGGACTATCTCTACATCTGCAGCAACAACACAATCTACGGTACTGAGTTGAAGGAGGATTTCGACTCTCCTGTACCACTTATCGCCGATATGTCGTCGGATATCTTGAGCCGTCCGGTGGTTGTATCGAAGTATGCTCTCATCTATGGTGGAGCACAGAAGAACCTCGCTCCTGCAGGTGTGACATTCGTAATTATTCGTGACGATATGCTCGAGAAGGTTGTTCGTCCATTGCCTACAATGATGAACGTAAAGACCCACGTCGAGAACGACTCGATGTTCAACACTCCGCCTGTATTCCCGATCTTCGTATTGAACGAGACCTTGAAGTGGTTAAAATCTATTGGTGGTGTAGAGGAGATGCACCGTCGCAACGTCGAGAAGGCAGAGTTGCTCTACAACGAGATTGAGCGCAATTCGTTGTTCCGTCCAACCGTAGTGAAGGAGGACCGCTCGATTATGAATATCTGTTTCGTGATGACCGAGGGCAACGAGGAGTTGGCAGCGGAGTTCTTGGAGTTTGCCAAGGAGCGCGGTATGGTCGGCATCAAGGGACACCGTCTTGTAGGTGGCTTCCGTGCATCGTGCTACAACGCTTGTCCAAAGGAGTCGGTAGAGGCTCTCGTAGCTTGTATGCAGGAGTTCGAGCAACTTAAAACTAAATAGTCTATGCCGACTATTGTTCCCTACACATACGAGAAAAAAGAGGAGAAGGTAATATATTTCACATCATTATTAAAGGGTATGAAGGTACTTATCGCAACCGAGAAGCCATTTGCACGCGAGGCGGTAAATGGTATCACTGAGATTTTGCAGGCGGCAGAGTATGAGGTCGTACTGCTCGAAAAATATGCAGACAAGGGCGATTTGCTCGCTGCCGTAACCGATGTCGATGCGCTTATCGTACGTAGCGACAAGGTCACGAAGGAGGTTTTGGATGCTGCCAAGAACCTTAAGATCGTAGTTCGAGCAGGTGCTGGCTTCGACAATGTCGATTGCGAAGAGGCTAAGCAGCGTGGCATCGTTGTAATGAATACTCCGGGACAAAACTCCAATGCGGTAGCGGAGTTGGCTCTCTGTTTTATGGTATATATGTCGCGTAATCAGCTCACTCCTGGCACAGGTCACGAACTTATCGGCAAGACTCTCGCCATCCACGCATACGGCAATGTCGGCAAGCTGGTAGGCCGCAAGGGCAAGGCACTCGGTATGAATGTAATAGCATACGACCCGTTTATTTCGGATGCAGCCGTATTCGAGGCAGATGGTGTTGAGAAGATCGATTCGGTGGAGGAGTTGTACCGTCGCGCAGATTTTCTTTCGTTGCACATACCTGCAACACCGCAAACCAAAGGTTCAATCGGTTACGACCTCGCTATGTCGATGCCGAAGGGTGCTACACTCGTAAATACCGCCCGCAAGGAGGTTATCGAAGTCGGATCGTAGCCATGTCGTTCTGT
>JAZNHC010000107.1:0-1869 GCA_045576755.1 Alistipes sp. | reverse complement strand
AAATCAATAAAAAACAGAGAAAATATGAAGTATTACAAATTATTCATTCTAAGCATCGCCATACTTTTGGGTGCTTGTAATGCACAAGATCGAGTGCTATATCTGCAAGATGTGAAGAGCGGCACCGAGATCGACCTGCCGGATAACTACCTTATCCACCTCAAACCGCTCGACCAGATTACGGTTGTGGTTAATAGCAAGAACCCTGAGTTGGCAGTGCCGTTCAACACTTCATCGAGCTACAACTCACTATCGGGAGCGCCAACATCAGGCGGTTCGGCAACCGAGTCGTCGTTGCAGGTACTTACCGTTGATGAGAGCGGCTATATTGATATGCCTATCATCGGTCGCGTCAAGTGTGCAGGTTTAACACGTCAAGAGGTTGCCAACTCTATCGAGCAGAAGATTAAGGATGGCGGTTATATTGTCGATCCTAAGGTAAATGTTCGCTTTGCAAACCTTACAATATCTGTTCTTGGCGAGGTAAACCGCCCTGGACGTTACGACATTCAAAAGGACCAGCTGACGATCTTCGAGGCTTTGGCTCTTGCAGGAGATATGACCATATATGGTGGACGTGAGGATGTAGCCGTGATTCGCGAGAAGAATGGTAAGAGTGTGGTTACAAAACTCGACCTTCGTTCTAAGGATATATTCAGCTCGCCATGCTTCCACTTGGAGCAGAACGACGTTGTTATCGTAAGCCCTAACAAATATAAAGCAGCAACATCTGAGATCAACCAAAACCGCTCATTCTGGATATCGTTGGCATCGACAGGTATCTCACTTGCCACGCTCGTAATGACAATTATCACAGTGTCTAAATAAACTATCAAAATATGTCTGACAATAGAGAAAAAGAAGTTAAAGTAAAGGAGAAGAAGACTTCGCGTAAGTTTTCATTCTACGACCTTGTGCAATTAGTACTTTCGAATTGGTACTGGTTCGCGTTGTCGCTTATCATCTGCTTCCTCTGCGCCGCCTTCTATATCCGCCGCACCGCGCCCATCTACGAGCGTAAGGCATTGGTACTTGTAAAGGATACTCGTAAGGGTGCAAGCGCTGAGCTCACTGCATTTAGCGACATCACAGGCGGTATTGGTCGCCGCTCGGTTGATAACGAAATACATATCTTCAAGAGCCGCCGACTGATGGAGGAGGTCATAAAGAAGTATGACCTTACAACTAAGTACACAGTAAAGGGTCGTATCCGCACGACAGACCTATATGGTCGCACCCCTGCATTGGTAAAGTTTATCACTTTGGAGTCTAATAAGTCGGGGTCGTTCAAGTATGTTATCAACGGAGAGGGCGAGGTAACCATCCGAGAGTTCTCTAACGGTAGCGGTTTCAGCGCAACCGTAAATGCTGGCGACACCATTGCCACACCTCTTGGAAGCATAGTATTTATCCCCACAACATTCCTTGACAACTACGCCGGCAAGGAGATTAACGTCTCGCGTTACACGCTTAACGACATTACCGAGGCGTACCGCTCGCGCTTGCAGTGCAATATTACCGATAAGATGGCTTCGGTTATCAATATCTCGTTTACGGACGAGGTTCCCAAGCGTGCCGAGGATGTTATCAACGGTATTATTGATGCCTATAACAACGACGCTATTTCGGATAAGCAAGCCATATCAACTATTACCGAGGACTTTATCAACGAGCGTCTTATAACCCTTGGCAAGGAGCTTAACCTCGCCGATAGTGAGATTGCATCGTTCAAGCAGGAGAACCGTATGTATAGCCCCGAGGACGAGGCATCGTTTAGCGCCGAGGAGATTGCTCGACTCAAAAAGGAGTCTATGTCGTTGGAGGGTAGCTTGGAGATTGCACAGTATATCCTCGACTACGTGCAGAACG
>JAZNHC010000106.1:0-4938 GCA_045576755.1 Alistipes sp. | reverse complement strand
ACATCGCAAAGATCATCCGCGAAAACGAGCGCAAGACGCAGTATATCGGCGGTGGCGAGGAGTCGTTCGGATACCTTGCAGGCGACTACGTACGCGACAAGGATGGCGTTTCGGCTTGTTCGTTGGCGGCAGAAGCAGCTGCTTGGTGCCGCGACACAAAGGGTGTAACACTCTACGAGTGGTTGCAGGATCTCTATGTTAAGTTCGGCTTCTTCCGCGAGGGACTCGTAAATGTTGTTCGCGAAGGCAAGGATGGCGCAGAGCTTATCCAGAATATGATGGTCGAGTATCGCGCAAATCCTCCTCAGACCATTCTCGGCTCGAAGGTGGTGGAGATTTACGACTACAAAACTCTGGAGTTGAAGAATACCGTAACGGGAGAAATCTCCCCTATTCCTGGCGTAGAGGATAAGAGCAATGTTCTGCAGTGGATTACCGAGGAGGGAACCAAAGTGTCGGTACGTCCATCGGGAACAGAACCTAAGATCAAGTTCTACTTTGGAGTAAAGGCTACATTGCCATCTGTCGAGGAGTACGAGAAGGTCGAGGCCGAACTCGATGCCAAGATCGAAGCCATTAAGGTTGAACTCAAACTTAAATAGTATACTATATAATATAGATATGACGACGAAGGAACGTATAGCAAAAGCTTTGGCAGTCGCTACAGACACCAAGGTTTTTGAGATGGATAGCAACATTCTCAATCTTGCTCCGTCAATCTTCAAAGAGCAGTTTGGCGATTCGCGTGCAATTGTTATTGCCGATAAGAATACTTGGCGTGCAGCTGGCGAGGAGGTATACAACCACCTCGTAGCTGCCGGCATCGATACTGTCGCACACATCATTCAGCAGGATGAATTTCACGCAGAATGGTGTTACGTTATGGAGGTTGAAGAGGCAGCAAAGGAGGCGGGCGCAATAATGGTTTCGGTTGGTTCGGGCGTAATCAACGACCTCTGCAAACTCGCATCACATCACCTTAATCAGCAATATCTCACCATCCCAACGGCTGCATCGGTTGACGGATATTCCTCATTCGGAGCGTCAATAAGCTACGAAGGTCTGAAGCAAACCTTCAACTGCCCCGCTCCGGTAGCAATATTAGCGGATGTAGAGGTTATAGCCAACGCTCCAAAGGAGATGACAGCTGCCGGTTATGCCGATTTAGCAGCCAAGATCCCTTGCGGTGCGGAGTGGATGATTGCCGATTTTATGGGTACCGAACCCCTTATTCCGGAGGCATGGCACGTATTGCAGGATGTTCTCGACGACCAGCTATCAAACCCCGAGGGTGTAGCGGCAGGCGACAAAGATGCTATTGCAGCACTGTTCGAAGGACTCACACTGAGCGGTTTTGCTATGCAGGCAGCTCGTTCGAGCCGACCAGCATCGTGTGCAGACCATCTGTTCAGCCACTACCTCGATATGACACACCACACATTTAACGGCAAGTTGCAATCTCACGGCTTTCAGGTCGCTATCGGTACCTTGACGATGTGTGCTTTCTTCGATGCATTTGTTGAGATGGACCTTCGCAACATCGACGTAGACAAGTGCGTAGAGGCTTGGCCATCACTCGAAGAGGAGCAGCAGCGCGCACTCGACATATTCAAAGATTTTGTGTCACCAAAGTTGGGCTATACGGAAATTACAACCAAGTACAACGACAAGGAGGAGGTTCGCAATCAGCTTACTCTCTTCAAGAAACATTGGCCACTGTTGAAGGCTACATACCGCAAGCAGGTCTATCCATTCGAGAAGATGCAGGAGTGCTTCCGCAAGGTTGGCGCACCAGCAGACCCTGCCGATATTGGTGTAACTCGTCAGCAATTGAAGGATATGCTCCCATTTGTACAGTTGATGCGTTGGCGTGTAAATATCTTCGATTTGGCTCGTCGCGGAGGATTCTACGATGAGTTGGTAGAGAGAGTATTCGGCAAAGGCGGAGCGTGGGAGATTGCTTAATTACCAAACACATACAAGAGTTATATGAAGAAATTGATAAAGACAACGGTCTGCGCAATTGCGCTCTTTGCAACTTCGTTTGTGCATGCCCAGCAGCAGGAGATTCGCGTATTCTCGCACCGTGGCGGCAGAATGGAGTTTGACGAGAACACAATGGCAGCATTTCAAGCAAGTTACGATGCCGGATATCGCGGTTTTGAGGTAGATATCAGACTTACAAAAGATGGAGAGTTGGTAATTACGCACGACTCAACTCTGGAGCGTACTACCAACGGCACAGGCATTGTAGAGGAGAAGACTGCCGAGGAGTTGCGTGCGCTCCAGACAAAAAAAGGAGGCAAGCTTGCATTCCTTCTCGAGTTGCTCGATTGGTTGAAAGATAAAGAGGGTTTATACGTTGAGTTTGAGATGAAAACAAAGCCCGTAAATCTATATCCCGAGAAGATCCTGCACGCATATTGCGACAAGTTGTATGCCATGGTAATGGCTAACAAACCGGCTGACGCGGAGTACGTATTTACCTCAAGCGACTATCGCGGTTTGCGTTATCTACAGCAAAAATATCCTGGAGTAGATTTGTTGATGATCACAAGTAAACCACTCAACGAGTGTACTATACAAATGGCTAAAGCCCTTGGAGTAACCCGCATCGGAGCAAAGATGCCGGGTACAACCCAAGAGGCGGTGAAATTAGCGCACAAAGAGGGCTTGATTGTAAGTCTATGGCCTGGTCGCACAACAGCCGACTTCGTTCTTGGAGCATGTCTTGGAGCAGATTATATGTGCACGGATATTCCATTGGCTATCAAGAAATTCGCATCGGAGCAAACACCTTGGTTGAAAGTTAAATACTAATCATTCAATAACAAAAAAAGTAAGACGATGAAAAACTTTAAATTTTTTGCAGTGGCATTACTTACGTTAGTTTCGACGGTTGCAACTGCACAGACAAATGAGATTATTCTCTTGGCACACCGCGGCGGCTGCGGCGAGGGAATGGAGAATGTTGAAGGAACATTCGTAAAGAGTCTCGAGGCCGGCATCAAGGCGTTCGAGATCGATGTACGCATCACAAAGGATGGTAACATCGTACTCCAGCACGACGACACTCTCAAGCGTACTGCCGGCATTGATAAGCGCGTAGAGGATTTGACAGAGAAGGAGTTGCGCGAGATTACCTTGAATGATGGTTCAAAGTTGATGTTCCTTGACGAGTTCTTGCGATTGATGAGCAGTCACACCGGTCTTTTCATCGAGTTCGAGATGAAGTGCAAGAAGTATGACGAGGCGTTGCTCAACATCTACTGCGACAAAGTTGCTAAAGCCGTTATGAAGGCTCAGCCCGAGGGTTCTATCTATGCAATGACATCTTTCGATGTACGTGCATTGCGCATTATCAAAGCGAAGTACCCTACTGCCGACCTTGGTCTTATTACCGGTGAGGGTTGCACACGCGAAACAGTAAAGATTGCTGAGGCTCTTGGAGTTAAGCGCATTGCTGCTCGCCTCGACAAGACATCGCGCGCCGATATGAAGTATGCTCACAAGAAGGGTATGAAGGTAAATCTTTGGCCAGGTCGTGACGACTTCTCGCTTGTACGCGCTTGGTCTATTGGTGCAGATATTCACTGCACGGACTACCCCGCTCATTTGAAGGAGTTTACCAAGACTAACTGCCCTTGGTTGGAGATCAAATAATTGATCCAAACAATCGACAAATAAAGGCTGCCTAATAAGGCAGCCTTTATTGTTACAACTTTTCGAGTATTCGTTTGATCGCGGGGATTTTCAACACCGGTAATAAACCGTGCGCCGGCAACAAACGGCACGCACCAACTGCAATCTTTGTAAAGAGTCCCGGGGTAGCGGTGCGACAGCCACGCTCCATAGCGCGTATTCCCGCCTTTGCCAACCTCTCGGCCGACATCATAACACCCAAACGACGAAGCCACTTGCGATGTTTATCCTTTAGGTTGTAGAGCGGAGTATCCACAGCACCTGGATAGACTGTAGTAACGGTAACGCCGTGCGGACGAAACTCATACCACAACGACTGTGCAAAGCTCTTCAGATAGGCCTTTGTTGCAGCGTAGTACGATACTGTGATATATGGCGTCCACGCCGTCATCGAGGACATTATCAGGATGCGTCCCTCTCCTCTACTGCACATATCCTCACCAAAGAGACGGCACAGCTTCGACGGGGTTATACAGTGGAGATTTGTGATAAACTCCGCCAACGAAGGTTTTGTCTTTAGAAACATTCCGAACTGCAGGATTCCCGCATTGCTCACAAGGGTCGACACTTCCATTTCGCGCTCCCTGCACCACTCATATATCTGCTCCGCAGCATCCGCCTTCGAGAGGTCGGAGTATAGTGCAATAGCCTCTACACCAAAGCGCTGTTTGAGGTCTGCTGCAACCTCCTCGTTGCGTTCGCGTTGATTGCTGACAATGATAATATTGTGGCCCTTTGCAGCAAATTGCTCGGCATAGGCAAGGCCTATTCCCGATGATGCTCCCGTTATCAAAGTAAATTTCATAGCGCAAAAGTATCTATTTTTCGGTAAAATTGGTCGCTTTTCAGCAAATTTTTAATACTTTCGCACCCGAAAAAATATTAAAAAGCGAATTTATGATTACACGTGGACTCTCCGCAGTAGGACTTTTGATATGCTCAAACCTCTTTATGACGCTCGCTTGGTATGGTCAGGTGATGTTCAAAAGCAAATTCGAGCGCATAGGCTTGATTGCCGTAATATTTATCAGCTGGTTAGTGGCGTTCTTCGAATATTGCTTTATGGTGCCCGCAAACCGCCTGGGCAGTATGGAGTATGGCGGACCATTCTCCATTTGGGAGTTGAAGGTTATCCAGGAGGTTGTGTCACTTACGGTCTTTGCGGTTATCGTGCAGCTAATAATGAAGAACGAAGCTCTCCGCTGGAACCACCTCGCAGGCTTCGTCTGCCTTGTT
>JAZNHC010000105.1:0-7953 GCA_045576755.1 Alistipes sp. | reverse complement strand
GCACAAATTGTGCCGACCTCTCTTGTTATCATCTATTCTGTCGCTATCGCATTAACAACGACGAATCACCATAGGATAAAAATCTGAATTCGTGCGAGAGTGCGTAGTCATAGATGCGGTGCCAATCCTCACCCACATAGGCCGAAACAAGCAGTAGCAAGGTCGATTTCGGTTGGTGAAAGTTGGTCACTATGTTGCGCACGATACGATAGTTGTACCCGAGCGGAGTAATCATTATCTCGGTAGCGGCACGCAGACGCTTCACGCCCGACTGCTCCATATATAATATAAGTATATCGAGTGCCTCTTCGCCCGAGAAGTCGGCAGGAATATCGTACAACTCCCACTGCCCCACTACCCCGTCGTCATAGCTGCGTCCACTCTTAATGCGCCACGCAAGAGCCGTAAGCGACTCCAAAGTGCGCACCGATGTTGTACCTACCGCCACAATCTTGCCGTAGTTAGCACGCAACTTACGCAGTGTCGCGAGTGTAACATCGAAATGCTCGGTATGCATAGCGTGCTTGGTGGCATCCTCGTCCTTGACGGGGAGGAATGTTCCTGCACCGACGTGGAGTGTAATCTCCGCAAAGTCGAAGCCTTTGCCCTTCATTCGCTCGATAAGCGGCTCGGTAAAGTGGAGTCCCGCAGTAGGTGCAGCCACAGAGCCTTCGAAACGCGAATAGACAGTTTGATAACGAGTATTATCGATCTCCTCGCTCTCGCGATTGAGATATGGCGGAATAGGAATACGTCCAAGATACTCGAGCAACTCGCCAAAGGTCATCGGAGCATCCCACTCGAAGCGCACAATATGTTCACGACTGCCTCGCTCTGCTATATAGGCCTGCAAGATATACTCCACACCCTCCTTCTCGAATGGTATCTGTACCGCACCCTCCTTCCACTTTTTGAGGTTGCCCACAATGCACGACCACTCGCATTCGCCCTTTACTGCAAAGGCGTGTTCATAATCGGCAGGGGCGTGCGGTTCAAGGCAAAAGACCTCGACACGCGCACCCGAAGGTTTGTGCATCACAAGGCGCGCTCGCACCACCTTCGTATTGTTGAAGACGAGCAATGAGCCTTCGGGCAACTCCTCGGCAATATCCGAGAAGTGGCGTTCCGCAATCTCGCCACCACGATAGACAAGCAACTTCGATGAATCGCGCTCCGCGAGCGGAAATTTCGCAATTCGCTCGTCGGGCAACAGATAGTCGTAGTCGTTTATGTTGATATAACGATTCATTTTTCTGCTATTAGCCATTGGCTTTTAGCCATTAACCTTTTTACAAATATTTGGGTTGCTCTAAAACGAGCAACCCAAAAGAGTGAAAAATTGCTTTATAACGAAACAATTTCAAAAAAATGCTTTTGAATAGGTGTTTACAAGGTTTTCTAATTAGAAACCCTTACCGATGCCAATAAAGTCCTCAGCCTTCAAAGCTGCACCACCAATCAAACCGCCATCAACATCCTCCTTTGCGAAGATCTCGGCAGCGTTCGAAGGCTTGCACGAGCCACCATAGAGAATTGGGCACTCCTCGGCTGCAGCACCAAACTTCGAGCGAAGAACTTCGCGGATATACGCGTGGATCTCCTGTGCCTGGTCAGCAGTAGCGGTCTTACCTGTACCGATAGCCCAAACTGGCTCGTATGCGATAACGAGGTTAGCAAACTGCTCCTCGGTGAGGTTGAATACTACCTCCTCGATCTGAGCCTTGCAAACTGCGAAGTGGTTACCTGCCTCGCGCTCCTCCAAGTTCTCGCCTACGCAGTAGATTGGAGTAAGACCGTTAGCATAAGCCTGAGCCATCTTCTTGTTCAAAGTCTCCGAAGTCTCACCATAGTACTGACGACGCTCCGAGTGACCGAGAATAACATACTTGCAACCGAGAGCTGCAATCATCTGAGCTGCGATCTCACCTGTGTAAGCTCCCTTAGCCTCAGTAGCGCAGTCCTGTGCACCAACAGCGATATCCGAGCCCTTAACAGCCTCTACAACCTGCGAGAGGTGTGTGAATGGAGGGCAAACGATGAAGTTTACGCACTCGCAAACCTCCGAGCGACCTGCTACTACGTTCTTAGCCAACTCAACACCCTCTGCTGGCAATGTATTCATCTTCCAGTTACCAGCAACAATCTTCTTTCTTGCCATAGTTTTCTTTTTATTTAATTTAAGTTTAATAATGCTTTCAAATTTCGCTTATCAGACAACTCCAAACCTTACATCTTTAACAATGCTTGCATTATTAAACTTAAATTATGCATCGAAACGATGCAGTAAATAAGTCGCAAGCAAAAAACTGTCAGATGAACATTTTTACATTTCCCCTAAATCCCCTTTTGGAAAAAGGTGACTTGTCGCTGCGCTCCATTAAATAGCCATTCGACAAGGTGGTGGGAGTTTCTGATATTTAATTTAAGTTTAACTTTTTGTATGTTCGTTTTTTACTTCTTCGACTCGATCCACGCCTTGATTTCGGCAGTTGGCAAGCCGAGTTTATTCTTCTTGTTAAAGCCACAAAGGTCGTTGAAGAGCTTCATACCTCCACTCTTTGCTGTTCCCTCGAATGCCTCGAGTGTGATGTAGCCCATCTTCTGGATTACCTCAACCCACTCGGCAGGAACTCCGGCCTCGGTGTAGACCTCCTCGGCATCGGCAACAACCTTCTTCTCAGGGCGCATTGTAGGGAAGAACAACACATCCTGAATCGAGGTCTGACCCGTCATAAACATTGTAAGACGGTCAATACCCATACCCATACCCGAGCAGTTAGGCATACCATACTCCAATGCACGCACAAAGTCCATATCGATAAACATCGCCTCGTCGTCGCCACGCTCCGACAATCGCATCTGCTCCTGGAAACGCTCCAACTGATCGATTGGGTCGTTCAACTCGGAGTAGGCGTTACACAACTCCTTGCCCGCAACGAACAGCTCGAAACGCTCGGTCAAATCTTGATTGTCGCGATGACGCTTGCAGAGCGGCGACATCTCGATTGGATAGTCGCAGATAAATGTAGGTTGTACCAAATCCTCCTCGCAATACTGTCCGAAGATGGCATCAATCAACTTACCCTTACCCATTGTGTCATCTGTCTCGACATTCAAACGGGCACAAGCCTCACGCAACTGAGCCTCGCTCTGACCTGTTATGTCGTAGCCGGTCTTCTCGCGAATAGCATCGGTCATTGTCAATCGACGGAACGGAGCCTTGAACGAGATCTGCTTACCGTCAATCTCAACCTCGGTAGTGCCATTTACCGCCAAAGCAATGCGCTCCAACATATTCTCGGTGAACTCCATCATCCAACGGTAGTCCTTGTACGCGATATAGATCTCCATACAAGTAAACTCAGGGTTGTGGGTTCTATCCATACCTTCGTTGCGGAAGTTCTTGCCAAACTCATATACGCCGTGGAAGCCACCTACGATAAGACGCTTGAGGTACAACTCGGTAGCTATTCGCATATAGAAGTCGATATCGAGGGCGTTGTGGTGAGTGATAAACGGACGAGCCGAAGCACCTCCCGGAATTGGCTGAAGAATAGGTGTCTCCACCTCCAAGCAGCCGTGTTGATTGAAGTACTCACGCATAGTAGCGATAATCTTCGCACGCTTTGCAAAGACATCGCGCACCTTCGGATTTACCACCAAATCGACATAACGCTGACGGTAGCGCACCTCGGGGTCTGTCAAGGCATCGAACTGCTGACCATCCTTCTCCTTCACAATTGGGAGCGGACGGATCGACTTGGACAACACGGTAAACTTACGACAGTGCACCGACAACTCGCCTGTATTTGTGCGGAAGGCAAAACCCTCCACGCCGATAAAGTCACCTATGTCGAGCAACTTCTTGAATACGGTGTTATAGAGGGTAGGATCGCCCTCGGGGCAGATGTCGTCACGACGTATATAGACCTGAATACGACCTGTATGGTCCTGCAACTCGAAGAATGAAGCACTACCCATAATACGACGGCTCATAATACGTCCGGCAATGGTTACAGCCTCGAACTTTGCAGGCTCGGCATCGAACTCGGCTGCTATCTGTGCAGCGTTAGCCGAAACATCAAACTTTTCGGCCGGATAGGGGTTGATACCGAGGTCGCGCAACGCCTTGAGCGATTGGCGACGCAACTGTTCTTGTTCACTTAAATGTTCCATTTTTGTATATTGTTTTTATTCTATTCCTTCTTTGCTCTGCAAAGGTATGTCTTTTCGATTACTTTGTCAAACTTTTTCCACAGAATATGCATCAACAAGCCACATACAGTACCGACTATTGCTCCGAGCAGTATATCCATAGGAAAATGACAAGCAAGATAGATGCGCGAGTAGCATATCAAAATCACCGCTACGGCAATCAACCAATTATACCACTTTTTGCCTATTACGGGTGCCGAAAACCACGCCAACGCCACCACCGTAGCCGCGTGAGCAGAGACAGTTCCGTAGGCTCCGTGACCAAACGACGGAACGTGCGCCAAGTCACGCACTGCCACATCGAACATCGGACGATGACGCACCGGGAATGACTCCCAAAGGTGTTTGAGCGGTCCCGAATGTTTGAAGATGCCGCAGATGATATCCGACAACCCTATCGCCAACACCATACATACTACAAAGCCGAGAGCTCGCTGCCAGCCATATTTGTACCACACAAAGGCGAGTATAAAGAAGTAGAGCGGCAACCACATCAGCGTTCCCGATATGGTTGTCATAATATAGTCCATCACCTTGCCTCCATCGAAATTCAAAAAGAGGAATAGATCGTGATCAAAAGTGTAGTTCATAACTATTGCTTTTAGACTTTAGCCTCCGGCTGAATTAAAAATTAAAAATTCTTTTTTAGGAGGAGATAGGAGATTATAGGAATTTTCCTTTTGCCCCATCATTTATTCTCTCCCCCAAAAAATCGTCGATTATGAGATTATTTTTGTGCAAGACAAGGGAGCAAAAGCGGAGCATACTTTTTCGTATGTGAGCATTTTGCTATCCGCCGACTTGTGCAAAAAGAACTCATAAGAACGATTTTTTACAATTGTCCGCCCATAAGACTTGCAATAGTCTTTGGAATCTCGGTCTGATCGCGGCACTCGAGGAATCTCTTCTCACCAACACCCTTGGCAAAGAGAGGGGTGTACATACCTGTATGGTAAAGACTTGTCCAATCGATTGAAGCTGCTTTGTTAAGGATGCGAATAGCATCGTAAACAAGGAACTCACTCTTATTGTAAAGTCCATCGACCATAGGTCCATACTTGAGGAAGATGTCGTAGAAGTCCTTTTTGAGGAGCTGTTCATCCTCCTTCGACACAGGCACGTGGCTCCAGAGACCAAAGCCGTCGCTGAGAGCCTGCTTGTAGTCGTTCCAATCTCGCTTACCCTCGGCACGCATCTGCTGAATGATCTTGGTCATCTCGATAGCCGAAGCACGCTGTGCCGTAAGGATATTCATACGAATTTCGTAGTGATCCCAGCCGAGCGACATTCCGCCTGTTTCGTGATCGGCAGTCACCACGATAAGTGTTTCGTCTGGATGCTCCGCTGCAAAGGCGAGTGCCAAATCCACACACTGGGCAAACTCATTCACCTCGCAGAAGGTTGCCACGGCATCCTGTTCGTGTGCCGCATAGTCGAGCTTACCGCCCTCGATCATAAGGAAGAAACCATCTTTCGCCTCGCGCGTGAGGTATTCGATGGCAGCCTTCGAGTGGTTGTAGAGAGTATGCACCTCGCCACCCTTGCGGTCAATAACGTAAGGCACGTGCTTATTCTCCTTATCGTTTGCAACCAATGCCACACGTTTACCCTCCGTCTTGGCAGCCTCCTCGACGTCGAGTGTGAGGGTGATGCCTGCCGTGCGGATACGCTCCGCCAATTCGGCTGTGGTGATCGGCTTATATTTTGGATCTTGAGGTCCACTCTTCATATCCATAATTGTTGAGCCGGCAATAAACGCCACATCGCTTGCGATGTAGTCATCCACAAGTTTAGGGAAGCCAAAACGGTCAGAGGTGTGGCCATAGAAGCAACTTGGTGTTGCGTGGTTGATACCCACATTCGTCACAATACCCACCATATAGCCCGTCTCGGAGGCTACATCCACAAGGTTTCGCAACTCGTTGTTGTCGGCATCGACACCAATGTAGGAGTTTGCCGTCTTGCAACCTGTCGCGAGAGCTGTACCTGCCGCTGCCGAGTCGGTTACGGGATTTGATGTCGAATAGTTGGTAACAAAGTTACGAGTAGCAAACTTCGAGAAGTTAAGACGCTCGATCTCGCTCTTACCCTGCTTTACGGCATTAAATTGCTCGGTGCCGAGGATATGATTGAAGCTCATTCCGTCACCGATGAAATAGAATACATACTTCGGACTCTTCTGGAAGAGTGCGGAGTCATCCGACTGCAAGAGGAAGCCCACGCAAAGGGACATAATTGCAAGTCCCAAGCAGCAGAGGATTAGTTTTAACGATTTCTTCATTTGATATCTGTTTTTTAATTCTTAATCTCTACGACGTCCGTTGATAAGTGCCACATAGTACAATATCGAGGCGATGGCAGACAATGCTGCAACAAGGTATGTACGTGCAGCCCAACGGAGCGAAATCTGCGCGCCATCCAACTCCTCGCCTATCAAGATACGGCTCGACTGCAACCACTCCAACGCTCGATCCGAGGCATTGTACTCGACAGGAAGCGTAATAATGGAGAAGAGTGCCGAGATACACATCAAGCCGACACCTATCCAACACAGCATCTGACTGCCCGACGATGCGGTCATGATAAGACCTATAATGATGAGCCACGATGCAGCTCGCGACGAGATATTCACAAGTGGGACAAGAGCGGAACGCATCCGCAACGGAGCATATCCCTGCGCGTGCTGAATGGCGTGTCCGCACTCGTGGCAGGCGATAGCGGCAGCCGTGATGGAGCGGCCATTGTAGATATCGTCCGAAAGATTTACCGTCTTGTTTCGCGGGTCGTAATAGTCGGTCAGATAACCTCCCGTGTGGGTAACCACAACATCGCGTATGCCATTTTCGCGTAACATCTTCTCGGCAATCTCCGCGCCTGTCATACCTGACGGCAATGGTACCTTCGAATATTTCGAAACTACACTGCGCAAACGCCACTGTACAATCATACCGGCAACACCGACGATTATTATCATTAAGAAAGCCTCGCTTGTAGTGAGGTTTGTCAAAAGCTGATTTTGTCCTTCAACCGACGAATAGAATAGATTCAAAAACATTTTGTGTACGATTTTTGGTTAATAATCGTTAATAATACGCGCAAAAATACAAAAAATTGTTAATTTTGCCAAAAATGAGCGTTATCGGATATGGAAGATTTCAAATTCACGCCCGAAGATAGGCATTTTATGGAGATGGCGATTGAGCTCTCAATAGACAATGTAGCCAACGGAGGAGGCCCTTTCGGGGCTGTCATAGTCCGCGATGGGGAGGTCATCTCCACAGGCACAAATCGCGTCACCGCAAACAACGACCCTACTGCACACGCCGAGGTAAGTGCCATACGTGCCGCTTGTGCCAAGGTGGGCAACTTCAAGTTGGAGGGTTGCACCTGCTACACATCGTGCGAGCCTTGCCCGATGTGTCTGAGTGCACTCTATTGGGCGGGGGTGTCACGCATTGTCTACGGCAATACGAAGGAGGATGCCAAAGCGATAAATTTCGACGACTCATTTATTTACGACGAGATAGCCAAGCCATACGCCCTGCGGGCCATACCGTGCGTAAACTTTATGCGCGAGGAGGCGCTAAAGGGGTTCCGCGCTTGGAGCGAAAAGGAGGATAAGATCGAATATTAACAGACGAGAGAAGCCCACCAACAAACCGCCCAAGAGGAATGAAGAGATTAGCCTGGTTTATAGCAAAGAAAGAGCGTGAGGAGCATAAATCCTCACAAAACATC
>JAZNHC010000104.1:0-3605 GCA_045576755.1 Alistipes sp. | reverse complement strand
GAAACAGGGCTTTATGGTCGTTGATGTAGAAGGCGACTACACCACACCGCTAATCAATGGTGGCGAGTGTGCCTTCACCTGCTACGACGAAAATGGCGTGGCTTTGTGTGCCATCGATAAGGCTTTTCGTGAGGGTAAATGTTCCTTCCAAAAACCTATATCGTGCCACCTTTACCCAATCCGCGTATTGAAGTTCAAGAACGGAGGCGAGGGGTTGAACTACCACCGCTGGTACATCTGCAAGTCGGCGTGCGAGAATGGCTGCAAGCTCGGCATTCCCGTTTACAAGGGGTTGCGCGAACCAATTATCCGCAAATGGGGCGAGGAGTTCTACAAGGCGTTGGAGGCCGCAGAAAATCTATTAAAAGGATAAAATTAGTTATATGAAATATACACTTACACTATTTTTTGTCTTGTTCGGATGGACCATTGCGATTGCCGATACCAAAGACTCACTTGCTATTCAGCCCATCAAGCAACTTGGCTCGGCTGTCGTAATCGACACTCTGCCAACAGCCGACAAGAACTTATCGGTATTGCTCTTCAACGACAACACCTGGCGCTACGTCAGCAACGAGACATTCAAGAGCGATTCAACACTATTCGCAAAGTATTGGGACGAGAACAATCTGTCACCCTACTACAACGTTCCGCTGAGCGAGATCCCTACAACAAAGACTATCTACTTGGTCGATTCGTTGCACGCTTATCGCTACCCATACAAGGGACACGTCACCTCGCGTTACGGCATTCGACGCAACCGTCGTCACACAGGCATCGACATTGCACTCAAGACGGGCGACACCATCTGCGCCGCATTCAACGGCAAGGTAAGATATTCGAAGGCTACAAACAACGGATATGGCGCTCTCATTATTATCCGTCACGATAACGGTCTTGAAACCTACCACGCACATCTCTCGCAACGATTGGTCGAGGCTGGCGAGAGGGTAGTGGCAGGACAGCCTATTGCATTAGGTGGAAGCTCGGGCAGAAGTAGTGGCCCGCATCTCCACTTCGAGTGCCGCTATATGGGGCAGGCATTTGACCCTGAACGCATTATAAACTTCAAGACAGGCGAATTACGTCGCGATTTCTTCCTTCTCAAACGCACCTATTTCAATGCCAATTCGAAGTATATTCAGGATTTCAATGCCGAGGAGGAGCAGCGCGCAGCAGACAAGACCGAAGCACAGGCTACTGCCGAACGTCGCTACTACAAGGTGAAGCAGGGCGACTGTTTGAGTCTGATTGCAGCACGCAACCATACAACAGTGGCTGCTATTTGCCGTTTGAATGGCATTAAGGAGAATGCAACATTGCAGATCAACCAGACTCTGCGAGTAAAGTAAATTATGATATAATAATGACTATTTGCGCGAAAATAGAGGAGTTACACACATCGCTACCGCAAGGAGTAACACTTGTGGCGGTATCGAAATTTCACCCAGCGGAAGCTCTGATCAAGGCTTATAATGCAGGTCAGCGCATCTTTGGTGAGAGCCGCGTGCAGGAGTTGCTCGCAAAGTACGAGGCACTACCCAAGGATATCGAGTGGCAGATGATCGGACATCTGCAGACCAACAAGGTGCGTCAGATTGTGCCGTTCGTGTCGCTTATTCAGTCGGTGGACAGCGTGCGACTCATCGAGTGCATCAACCGTGAGGCCGAACGCATAGGCAGGGTGGTGGATATTCTGCTCGAAATACACGTCACCAAGGAGGAGAGCAAGACAGGATGGGAATTCAGCGAACTGCTCACATTTTTGCAAAGTGGCGGTATGGAGCCTTTGAAAAACGTTCGCGTTCGTGGCGTTATGGGAATGGCGACCAACACCGACGACGAGAAGATAGTTCGCGCTGATTTCGAGCGACTTGCACGATATAAGCGTGAGTTGGAGCACTACTTCGACGACTCGTTCGATACGCTTTCGATGGGTATGTCCGACGACTACAAGTTGGCTATTGAGTGCGGCTCGACAATGGTACGCATCGGCTCATCGATATTCGGAAACAGATACTAACATAAAATAGACCCGATATGAAAAAACTTGTTTCAACATTGGCAATGCTCTCATTCTGCTTTATGGCAATGGCAGAGTCGTATGTTCCGCGCGAGGGCGAGATTAAGGTAAAGGTTTTGCAATCAACAAAGCACAAGCCTATTCACGAGGTGCGCAACACCCCATTCACGCACCACTACTACGCAATGCACAAGCCTATTGACTTGGATGCAGCGGCTAAAAAGCCGGCTCACGAATATATGGGTATCGGCGTTTCGATGACCGATGCATCGAGCTGGTTGCTCTCGCAAGTGGATGAGAGTAAGCGTCATAGCTTTTTGAAGGGCATCTTCTCGAATCGCGACTTGAATATGTCGATTATCCGACTCAACTGCGGATCGAGCGACTACGCCACAGAGCTTTACAACTACAACGACCACAAGGGCGATGTCGAGATGAAGAACTTTTCGATTGCACGCGATGAAAAGTATATGATTCCGATTATCAAGCAGATATATCAGTATTGCCCAGAGGTCTATACATTCTCGTCGGTGTGGAGTGTACCTGGTTGGATGAAGGACAACGGTCAGATGTGCGGCGGACACCTGCTCGACGAGCATCTGCCATCGTTTGCAAACTACTGGGCAGCATACATCAAGGCATACGAGAAGCGCGGTGTCAAGATTGACGCGGTAACGGTGCAGAACGAGCCTCTTACAACGCAGTTTGGAGGCTGTCCTGCAACATTTATCACAACCAAGCAGGAGATTCAGCTGGCTGGAAAATATATGCCTCAAGCCTTCAAAAAGGCGGGTATAAAGAGCGAGATTTGGATTCTCGACCACAACTACGACGCCTATGATCGCGTAAACGAAATGCTTGCAGATAAGGGAGTTAAGCGCAACGCTGGTGCTATCGCTTGGCATCCGTACAAGGGCGAGCCTGAGATGATGCAGCAAGTGCGAAAGTTGCACCCAGATGTGAAGATGCACCTCACCGAGCGTGGCCCGTCGTTCGCTATGGGCGATAAGCAGGACGAGAAGTGGTGGGCAGATGTCATCTTTGGTGCGTTGAACAACGGTTGCTCGTCGTACTGCTCGTGGAACTTGGTGTTGGATGCTGATGGTCAGCCAAATGTAGGTCGCCACCCATGCGCAGGTATGTATACGATTGATATCGAAAAGGGGACTTTCACCGAGAGTTCGCAGGTGCGATTGTTCCGCCATTTCAGCCCTTATGTGAAGCGAGGGGCCAAAATTCTCTCAATCGACCAGCCCGACAAAAATATGATAGCCATCGCCTTCCAAAACCCTGATGGCGACTATGTTGTATGCATCGCTGCTGCCGACAAACCGACAAAACGTCAGACCGTACAGCTCAAACTCAAAGATCAGTATATGATGCTCAGTCTGCCAATGGATACCTGGTCGGTAACTACCGTACTTATCGAAAAACAATAAGATTAATATACTATGAAGAGATTTCTTTTGACATTGACGCTCTTGGCAGGTACCGCTACGGCACTTGCCTGCACCAACTTTATCGTTACGAAAGGGGCATCGACCGATGGCTCGGTAATGGTTACCTACGCTGCCGACTCGCA
>JAZNHC010000103.1:0-8404 GCA_045576755.1 Alistipes sp. | reverse complement strand
GCGAGTCGGTACGATATTGGCGAGTCTCAACGAGATTTTTACCCACCAACGGGGAGGTCTGAACGTAGCCATTCTCGTCTATGGTAACGAT
Source organism: Alistipes sp. (assembly GCA_045576755.1). Lineage (GTDB taxonomy): Bacteria > Bacteroidota > Bacteroidia > Bacteroidales > Rikenellaceae > Alistipes. Next base: position 8,313 of record JAZNHC010000103.1, on the reverse strand, counting down.
GTTGTTGCCCCTGAATTTGAGGTGGCGCAACTCCATCTTCTGACTCTCCGGTACGATGTCGTAACCTATCGTATTATCCGCAGTCATCGAGCACCCCGTCGCAAGCAGGAGCGCAGCACCGACCAAAAGAGTTGATATGTACAATTTTAATCCCTTAAAAAAGATTCTCATAGAACTTGTCGTAATTTTCATAAAAATTCTCGCTCTCCGGCGACTTGTAGTCGAGTACCGCCTTGCCCTGCTCTCGTGCATAGTCGAGCAGAGTCTGCGAAGCGCCCTCGGAGCCTGCAACAACGCCATCAACATTGTCTATAACGAAGCGCATAAGATTTTCGTATGAAGGAGTGGCTATCTTCGAGAGATTTTCGTCCTCCACGCCCTCGCTCTGAATCTTCTCGGTAAGCGTTGCATCGAGAGGACGCTTGAACTGCTCCTCATATAGTGAAATTACGATTTTTGTTGCACTAAGTATAGGGTCATCATGCAAGACCTTGCGCAGATATATCGGCACTATTGCCGAAAACCAACCATGACAATGCACCACCGAAGGTCGCCACTGCAACTTCTTGACAGTCTCCAACACGCCACGTGCGAAGAATATCATTCGTGCGTCATTATCCGAGAACTCCTCGCCATTCTCGTCGGTAAGCACAGCTTTACGCGAGAAGAAGTCATCGTTGTCGATGAAGTATATCTGGATACGCGCCGAAGGTATTGACGACACCTTGATAATCAACTGATGGTCATTATCGTTGATGATAAGATTCATTCCCGACAGACGGATCACCTCGTGAAGTTGGTTACGCCTCTCGTTTATGCAACCATAGCGAGGCATAAAGGTGCGAATCTCGTTGCCACGCTCCTGCATCTCCTGCGAGAGTTGTCGGCAGAGAGCCGACTCCTCATTCTCCGGCAGATAAGGCATAATCTGCTGACAGATGTATAGAATTTTGTTATTTGCCATCTTGTGCAGTACTATTTTTCTCGTACAAAGATACTAATTATTTTTTAAAGAATAAGCATTGCGTCGCCATAAGTGCCAAATTTATAGCCCTCTTCGATGGCAACCTTGTAGGCATTCATCACCGTATTGTAGCCACCGAATGCTGCGACCATCATCAACTGTGTCGATTCAGGAAGATGGAAGTTCGAAACCATAGCATCTGCAACCGTAAAGTCGTATGGTGCAAAGATAAACTTATTGGTCCAACCATTCTGCGACGTAATCATTCCGTGAGTCGAAACCACAGTCTCCAAGGTGCGCATCACGGTAGTACCGATAGCGACAACCTTGTGTTGTGCCCTTTTTGCACTATTCACCGCCTCGGCAGCCTCCGGCGTTACGAAGAACTGCTCGGAATCGACCTTATGCTTTGAGAGGTCTTCAACATCTACCGTGCGGAAGTTACCAAGACCTGCGTGAAGGGTTATGAAGGCACGGTCTATACCGAAAATCTCCATTCTTTTAAGCAGGTGCTTCGAGAAGTGCATACCTGCCGTAGGGGCTACAACAGCTCCCTCCTTTGCTGCGAATATCGTCTGGTAGTTCTCGGCATCTTCCGGCTCGACCTTCTCACGCACATACTTTGGCAGAGGTGTCTCACCAAGGCGGAAAAGTGCCTCTTTGAACTCCTCGTGTGTGCCGTCGAAGAGGAAGCGGAGGGTACGACCACGCGAGGTGGTATTATCGATAACCTCGGCACCCATAATATCATCTTCTCCGAAGTAGAGTTTGTTGCCGATACGAATTTTGCGGGCAGGATCTACAAGCACATCCCACAAACGCAACTCTCGGTTCAGCTCTCGGAGCAGAAAGACCTCAATCTCGGCACCCGTCTTCTCCTTATTTCCATAGAGGCGTGCCGGAAAGACCTTTGTGTCGTTGAATACAAAGATATCACCCTCATCAAAATAGTCGATGATATCCTTAAATAGGCGATGCTCAATCTCGCCTGTCTTGCGATTTACGACCATCAGTCGCGCCTCGTCACGATTAGGGGCAGGATATTGGGCAACCAACTCCGGCCTAAAATCAAATCCGTACTGTGAAAGTTTCATATATATTTTTAGAAATCTATAACTCTCTGATATTACTTACCGTTGCTCTTTTGCGAATAAAAATAGACAACAATCAAGTATTCTACGAAAAATTTACGATTTTGTTTCGTCGAGAGGCAGATTTTTTAGAAAATCCTCCAACGAAACGGCATCAGCCTCCCCAAACTCGCCATTTCGGGTGCGGCGCAACGAGGTGAGATAGGCTCCACTATCAAGCTTTTCGCCAATCTCCTGTGCGAGGGAGCGAATATAGGTACCCTTGCTGCACTCCACACGAATGCGGATATGTGGCATATCGTACTCTTCGAGTGTTATCGAATATATATTTATCAACGCCTTGCGCAACTCTACCTGCTCGCCTGCTCGTGCCAACTCGTAGGCACGCAACCCCTCAACCTTCTTTGCCGAGTAGATTGGTGGGGCTTGCAGACGCTCTCCCGTGAGTGCCGTGAGTGCCTCCTCTACCCTCTCACGTGTGATATGCTCTGTCGGATAGGTCTTATCGACAGGGTGTTCCATATCGAAACTTGGGGTGGTTGCTCCGAGGCATAACTCCGCAACATACTCCTTACGCTCCGCCTGCAAGGCATCTACCCGCTTTGTGGCCTTGCCGATACATACGAGCAGAATGCCCGTAGCCAAAGGATCGAGCGTACCGGCGTGTCCGACCTTTATCTTGCGGAAGCCCATCTTATTCAGACGGAACTTTATCTTTCGCACGACATCAGACGATGTCCACTCCAAGGGCTTGTCGATAACGGCAATATATCCCTCACGGAAGTCGTAATCTCTCAACTCCATATGGTTAGACAAGGTATGTAATTATGGCTGTAACACCAACAATGGCGCAGTAGATAGCAAAGTAGATGAGTTTGCCTCGCTTGACAATCTCCAACATAAAGCGACAAGCCAACCAACCCGTAACAAAGGCTGCTATGAAGCCTGCAACAAGCGGAAGTATCTCCACTCCACCGCCGAAGTCGCCCTTGATAATATCGAGCAGGGCATTTCCGAGAATTGGGGGCAGAACCATCAAAAACGAGAACTTCGCCACCGACTCTTTCTTATTGCCAAGCAACAATCCCGTAGCAATGGTAGAGCCTGAACGCGACAATCCCGGCATAGCGGCAGCCGCCTGTGCCAAGCCGATTATGAAGGCATCACGATAGGATATACTCTCCTTCTGGCGAGGTTTTGCAAAGTAGGCAAAAGTCAGAAGCAGAGCCGTTACAAGCAACATCACTCCAACAACCAAAACCGAGGAGAATGCCTGTTCCAGATAGTCCATACAGCAGAAACCCACAATGCCGATAGGTATCATCGAGATGACGATTTTCAGAATATAAGCCTGCTCCTCATTGAAGCGACGAGAGAAGAGCCCTCGCAACAACTTCACAACCTCACTCCAAAGCACCACGATTGTACTCAATACGGTGGCGGCATGGAGTGTCAGCGAGAATGTCAGGTCATCGGCAGCCGAGAGGTCTGTGTTGAGAATTTCGGAGGCGAGCATCAGGTGCCCACTACTCGATACGGGCAGAAACTCGGTAAGACCTTGCACGATGCCCAAGATAATTGCTTGCAATATGCTCATAATCTATAAACGGATTTAACTCCGCAAAGATAGTAAAAACAAATGGAATTTTCGCTTTTCCAGCAAAAAGAGGGCTCTAACAAGAGGTTTTTTGTGCCAATTCGGCTTTACGCTCCGCCTTCAATGCCAGCACCTTCACCGCCGATACAAAGCCCACGGTCAGGATAAGGTTTAGAACAAGGGCTAAAACCGAGATAAGCAACACCGGACCTCCGATATTGTAGCCAAGGGCGATAAAAATAACTCCTGCACCGACCTCACCACGGGTAAACATTCCGATAGAGAGGGCGAGTCGCTCGATCGCAGAGCGGTCGTGATAGAAGAGCATAGGTGCCAACTTACCCACATTCGAGAGAATGGTTACTGCCAACACGTGCAGCGCAATCTCCCAACCCGACATCATAGGAATGGTGGAGATAAGGCTCTCCGAGTTGCTCGACGTAGCAACCTCATTGACCTCGATAAGTGGCATACTCATACCCACGAGCAACATAAAGACGAGCGATATCAGCGATGATACACGCTCCTCACGTTTACCTCCGACGTGGCGATTTTTGATAATCATACCGAAGATGAATGCAGGCAGCAGTACCTCGATATGTATCGCACCCTTCGCCCCGAAGAAGTGCTTTGTCAAGGTATATATCAGGAGTGTCGAGCCATAGACCAGCACGGCATAGGTAAATATGGCATAACAGGTCTGGCGCATCTTAAAGCGCGACATATATCTCCAACCCACCCAGAACAGTCCGAAGATAACGACGAGCATCGCCACCATCTGCCAATTCATCTCTCCAATCATCGCCACCTGCAAAGGGACCATCAGGATAATGGTGTCGAGGTCGTCGAAAATGGCAAGTGTCTGCGCCTTTTGGTATATCCAACTCTTTTGCAGATTCATAGCCGCCAACATCGAGAAGAGAATACCCGCCGATGTAGGGGCTGCAAATCGGCTCACCAAGAGCGTCTCTTTCCAAGTATCACCCAAGCCCCACCACTCCGGTGGCATAATGACAAAGATGTAGTACAAGGCGATAAATATCCACGGCAGTGCCGCAGCAAACATCGCCACGAGGTAGTCCTTGACATAGCCTTTAACATTACGCTTGTCTATCTCGAACTCGCGGCCTACATTTATCATAATAAAGGCCAAGCAGGTGCCGAGCATAATCTCTACGAGGTGTTTGAACTCCGCATACGAGGAGCCCAACTGCGCAGGCAACAACTGCGACAGCACGAGTCCGAGCATCAGCATCAGCGAAAACGAGAGAACTTTCTTCATAAGTGTGTTATGGGTTATTTTCTGCCTACAACGCCTCTACCGTCAATGTCGAGGTGATATTTGCCGACGAGTTGCCGATATGAATTGTATATTCGCCCTTATTGGTCTGCCAAGCGTGGCTCTCATCGTTCCAGAATGCGAGGTCGGAGTGCTTAACCTCGAAGGTTACCGCAGCCGAAGCTCCTGCTTCAAGATATACCTTCTTAAACGCCTTCAACTCCTTCTTCGGACGCAACACCGTAGGGTTATTCTCCGAAACATAGAGCTGCACAACCTCGGCACCTGCCTGACTGCCCGTATTCTTCAAATTTACGGTTACGGTCAAAGGCTTCTCGGCAGATATCTTCTTACCAGCCTTTACGTTGCCAATCTCGAAGGTGGTGTAAGAAAGACCGAAGCCGAATGGGAAGAGAGGCTCGATATTTTTAGCCTCATACCAACGATAGCCCACCAAAACCGACTCCTTGTACTCCACGTCGTAGGTCTTTGGCGCAAACCACAACTCGTTAGGATTTTTGTATGCGCCACCAATTCTTGCACCAACAGGCACCGTACCATAGGCTGGCGAATCCTTAAACGACTTCTCGATAGTCATCGGCAACTTGCCCGACGGATTTAGTTTTCCGGTCATAATATCGGCTATTGCCTGCATACCATTCTGTCCCGGATACCAGCCGTAGATGATAGCCGCAACATCGTTGTGCCAAGCCCTCATATCTATACCCGAACCTGTGAGTGCCAAGACGATAACATTCTTGTTTGCCGCACACGCCATACGTACCAAGGCCTCATCTCTCTCCGCCATAGCAAATGTGCGCTCCGCCTCCTCACGGTCACGGGTACCCGTTGCCACAACGACGATATCAGCCTTTTGCAACTGTATAAAGTTCGGCGACTCGATAGCGGTAACCTTTGCACGGAGTGCATTGAGCAGAGCCTGCTCGGCAGAAACGTGGTTATAGCCCCTGACAACCGATGAGCCTCCACCTTGTGGGAGGGTCTTTGCCCAACGGCCTACGAGCAGAACGTTCTGTCCCTCCTTTAATGGGAGTATGCCGTTATTTTTCAAAAGCACCGTACCCTCGGCAGCGGTCTTATACGACACCTGCTCGTGTTGAGGAAGTTTTGAGGCGAGATGGTCCTCATTAGGCTGACCATTCTTAAAACGCTCGTAGAGTCCGAAGCGGTAGAGCGTCGCTATCATAGGACGAATCATATCGTCGATATTCTTCTCGGTAAGTTCGCCACTCTTCAAGAGTTCACGCACAGAGTTTATGTGGTAGAACTCGTTTGGCGCACCCGGCATCTCGACATTCTGTCCCGAGAGAACAACCTTCTTCCAATCGTAGATAGATTGCCAATCGGTCATCACCAACCCCTTGAAGCCGAGCGTTCCACGCAGAAGGTCGGTAATAACATACTTGCTCTGACCTGCCCACTCGCCATTCACGAGGTTATAGGCAGTCATCACCGAGCCTGCACCTGCGTCGATACCCGCCTTGAAAGCCGGCGTATAGATCTCCATTATGGCACGCTCATCAACAATCGAGTTTGACAGTTTGCGATAAAACTCGGTATTGTTGCAGAGGAAGTGTTTGAGGCACGCCATTGTACCCGTCGATTGCATACCCTTGACATAGTTCGCTACCATCTCTCCTGCCAAATACGGGTCCTCGCCGAGATACTCGAAGTTACGACCACACTGCGAGTTGCGGTAGATGTTCATACCCGGGCCGAGCAGAACTCCTGCGCCCGCCATACGGGTTTCCCAACCGACAGCCTCGCCATAACTCTTTGCCAACTCCGAATTAAACGTTGCTGCGAGAGCAATGGTTGCCGGAAACTGCGTTGTCTTCTCGGGGTGACGCACCTCTTTCTGGTCGTAGAGATAGTGGTTGATACGCACACCTGCCGAAGCATCTACCATAAATACGTGTGGAAGACCTTTGGCCGGCGCCCCCGGCAAGAAGAACTTATTATAGCCGTGAGTCATCTCAATCTTCTCTTCGAGCGAGAGTTTTGACAACATCTCGTTTGCCTTGGCGGTAGCCTCCTCCCAAGAGAGTTTCGGTTGAGCAATTACGGTTGTAGCGCACAAGAAGGCAAATAGAATGGCTGTAACTTTCTTCATTTTTCTGTCTATTTAATTGTTTTTCTACCTTTTAGGTCGCAAATATAAACAAAATAGTTGAGACCACAAAAAAGGGGTACATTCGCCAAAAATCTGCTCTACTCTTTTTAATTTCAAACTTTTTTCATATCTTTGTAGTATGGATATTGTGGATTTACGCGAATTTGTGATATCACTCCCCTGCGTTGAGGAGTGTCAGCCCTTTGGCGACGACGCAGTGGTGTATAAGGTTGGCGGAAAGATGTTCCTCTGTTGTGTTTTGGAGTATGCCGAGCGTATTGCAGTAAAGTGCAACCCCGACCGAGCAATACTCCTGCGCGACAACTACCTCTCGGCAATAACGCCTGCGTGGCACTTCAACAAGAGGCATTGGAACGACATCTACTTCGAGCGATTGCCACGTGAGGTCGTCGAGCGAGAAATTCGCCACTCCTACCTGACGGTTATACGTGAAAACGTAACCCCAAAGGCACTGCGCAACGAACTGCTGGCGATAGCCGAGCAGGAGGGCATAGAAGATGCCTGCAACGTCGAGTAGAGGTTTTAGAAAGAGCAACAACATTAACAAAAACACATAAAAAGATGAAGAAAATTTCAACTATTTTGGTCGCTGCCGTGATGATGGCAGCCTGCACACACAAACCGATGCAAACCTTCACGGAGCCTATCGATCCGACACCTCTCACCGAGGCTCAACTCTCAGCTTGGCAAGATGTTGCCACAGGCTTGAATGCGGCGTGGGGCTCACCCGACTACGTTTATGGTCGCTCGACAGTTCCACAGGGCGTTACCGAGCAGTATGCCACAGCCGGTTGGCGTGGTGAGCGAGTATCGGCTCAATTTCTCTTGTGGAGCACAAAGGCGGTGAATGGCATCGAGTGCGAAATATCCGACTTCAAGAGCGAGAAGGCAACCCTCCCTGCTTCGATTGCAACTTCGCACTTTGTGCGTTACACCACTATCGACGTTCCGGCCAACAACTGCCGTTGTGATCGTATGTTCGACCACCCGAGCATGATTGCTGCGGATATGCTCGACAACCTCGAATACTTCGATATGGAGGCCTCGACAACCCGCCCTGTATGGATTTCGATAAAGATTCCGAGCGACGCTACTCCGGGCATCTACAACGCCACGGTTAAAATTTCGCACAACGGCTGTGGCTCAAAGGTGCTTCCTTTGCAGCTCGAAGTCGTAAAACAGGAGTTGGCAGCTCCGAGCGAGTGGGCTTACCACCTCGACTTGTGG
>JAZNHC010000102.1:0-6300 GCA_045576755.1 Alistipes sp. | reverse complement strand
AGCTTTCAATGTCTTCGCCCACATAACCGGCTTCGGTCAATACGGTGGCATCGACAATCGTAAACGGCACCTTCAACAAGCGCGCAATGGTGCGAGCTATCAATGTTTTTCCCGTTCCGGTAGGTCCGACAAGCACAATGTTCGACTTATCGAGTTCGACATCATCCTCCGACTGCACCAACGACAATCGCTTGTAGTGGTTATATACGGCAACGGCAATCGAACGTTTCGCCTCATCCTGTCCGATAACGTATTTATCCAAGAACTCCTTTATCTCCTTCGGCTTCGGAACATCAGTCATCGCAATCTCCGATTTTTGCGGCTTTGCCTTTGGCGAAGCTATCGCCAAACCCGCCTCCGTAAGCGACTTGTGTCCCACCTCGATACACGCTCCGCAGATGTTCGAACCATCGACGCCCTGGAACATAATATCAACCTCGTTGCGACGACGTCCGCAGAACGAGCAACAATCTTCACGTCGCTGTCCGCCTTTGTTTCCTCCCTTCTGAGCCATCGTTATTTTGCGTGTTTAGTGAGAACTGTATCAATCAATCCATACTCCTTTGCCTCATCAGCCGAGAGCCAATAGTCGCGATCCGCATCGCGCTCGATATCTGCCACACTCTTACCCGAATGCTCCGAGAGGATATCGTACAACTCACGCTTGGTACGGGCAATCTCGCGAGCCGTAATCTCGATATCGCTCGCCTGCCCCTGCACACCGCCAAGTGGCTGATGAATCATCACGCGCGAGTGAGGCAACGCCTGACGCTTACCGGCAGCTCCGGCTGTCAGCAGCACCGCTCCCATCGATGCCGCCATACCGGTACAGATGGTTGCCACATCGCAATTAACCAGCTGCATCGTATCATAGATACCCAAACCTGCCGACACACTGCCACCAGGTGAATTGATATAGAGTTGAATATCCTTCGACGGGTCCGTAGACTCCAAAAACAGGAGCTGAGCCTGAATAATATTCGCCACATCGTCGGTAACGGGAGCACCGAGGAAGAGGATTCGATCCATCATCAGACGACTAAAGACGTCGAGTTGTGTAACATTCAACTGACGCTCCTCCAAAATCATCGGATTGATGTAGGCCGAATGTATAGCCTTGTAGTCGTGCAAACGCAACGACGAAATGCCGCAATGCCCGTGAGCAAACTTTTCAAATTCTTTCATAATAACCCAAACTTTACAAAGAGCGAAAACTCTGCAAGTCTTGAGCCAACTTGCAGAGTTCTCATTTATTCCTTATTATCAGCGCCCAAAAAGTTGTACAAAAGGAGGGTTTTCAAGGCTCGCGAAGTGCGAGAAACCGCAACATACTTGGGCGTATGTGAGGATTTCGAGCGCAAACGTAACGCCGAAAACTCCCTTTTAGACGGCTTTTAGAGATTCTTTGCAAGCTCTGCAAACTCCTCTGCCGAAACAGCCTTCTCGGTAACCTTAACCTTAGAGCTTACAGACTCTACAACCTTCTGCTCATACAACTTCTCGTAAACCTTCTGGCTCTGCTCCTTGTTGTCGAGGATATTCTTCGAGAAGTTCTCGAGCATCTCCTCAGGAGCGTTCGGCATACCGTACTGAGCAAACTGTGCTGCTGCCAACGACTTTGCCTCTGCCTTAGCCTCGTCAGCCGAAACCGAGATCTTCTCAGCCTCGATTACGCGGCGCTGGATGTAGTTCCAAGTGAACATCTTGAGGAACGACTCGAAGTCCTTCTCGATATCCGCCATCGTGAACTTACCCTCGTTGATAGTGTAGAGCCAACGCTTCAAGAAGTCGGTAGGCATAGCCAATGCAGCCTTCTCGATCAAGAAGTCGCGAACAGCGAATGTGAAGAGGTAGTCGCTCTCTCGCTTCAACTCTGCCTCGATCTGTGCGTCGATATATGCGTCGAGCTCCTTCTCGTTTGTAACATTGCCCTCAGGGAATGCCATCTTGAAGAACTCCTCGTTCAACTCAGGATTTGCAAACTGGCGGATCTTGGTGATCTCCAACGAGAACTTAGGGTTGATACCCTCCAACTCCTCCTCCTTAACACCGAGGATCGAAGCGCGCTGCTTAGGGTTCTTGTACAACTCGTTGATATCAACCTCTGTCTTGTAGCCAACCTTCTTGCCTACGAATGGCTTGCGCTCCTCATCCGACATCGAAATAAGACCTACGTAAGCCTCCTCGATGCGAAGATCGCCATTGTCGAGAGTTACGTTGAGGGCCTCATCCTTCTTCACCTTATCGACATCCTTCAACGAGCCGTAACGACGAAGATAATTGTCGAGGAACGATGCGTGCATCTTCTTGTCGATCTTGATCTTGTTGTAAGTGATCTTGTCCTTTGCGGTGAGCTTAACGTCATACTTTGGAGCCACTCCATACTCGAATACGAACTCGTGAGTAGTGTTGTTATCGAAGTCGAAGTCGCCCTGCTCCTCAGCCGGAATTACATCGCCGATATAGTCGATCTTCTCGCTCTGCAAATACTCGAATGCTGCATTCGAAGCCTTGCGATAAGCCTGCTCTGCAACAACGCCTTTGCCGTACATCTTCTTGATAATGCCCATTGGCACCATACCAGGACGGTATCCCGGGATGTTTGCCTTGCGCTTGTAGTCGCGAAGCATCTTCTCTACCTCGGCTGCATAATCACTCTCCTCCACAACAATGCGAAGCAATGCTGCACCCTGTTCTTTCTCTACGTTTGTAATTTTCATACTATTTTTTATATTGTTTGTTTGTATTTTCAATAGCACATTTCGGGCGCAAAGATAATAATTTTTCTCCATTTGTAAAGTATAATAACCAATAATTATTAACTTTGCGGAGATATGAGACATTTTACAACTTTACTGATAGCTTTTACTACACTTGTTTCGTGTGGAGGAACACGCAAAAACAGTAGCACGCCTCAGGCTTCGGAACCTACGGTCTACACCTATCATATTGTGGCAGAGTACCCTCACTGCCGCACAAGCTACACGCAGGGACTGCAATTCGTAGATGGTGAGATGTGGGAGGGAACGGGCGAATACGGAAAATCGCGCCTGCTGCGCACCGACTTTGCTACAGGCAAGATATTGGAGAGTAGATCCATCCCCGACAATGAGTTTGGCGAGGGCATCACATTGCTTGGCGACAAGATTTATCAGCTCACCTGGCTCAACGGCAAGATGTATATCTACAACCGCACCTCGCTCGAGCAAACGGCAACTCACACCTATAAAGGTGAGGGCTGGGGACTCACAACCGATGGTACGAAACTCTATATGTCGGACGGAACACATACCATACGCATTATCGACCCCGCCACAATGAAGCAAGAGCGTCTTGTGAGTGTCACTTTGCGCGGTGAATCACTCGCATACCTGAATGAGTTGGAGTGGATCGACGGCAAGATCTGGGCGAACGTCTACACTACCGACCACATAGTTATCATAGATCCCGAAAGCGGAGTTGTCGAGGGTATTGTAAACCTCACCGGCATCCTACCCGAGAGTGAGCGCGACAGCCATACCGACGTGCTCAACGGCATAGCCTACGACGCTGCGACAAAACGTATCTTCGTAACGGGCAAAAATTGGAGCAAACTTTACGAAATCAAACTTATAGAATAGAACTCTTGCAATGATTACGGCAGTAGAATTCAGACGCGAGTTGCACCGCCATCCCGAACTTTCGTTCGCCGAGGTGCAGACGGCAAAATATATTGAGCAATGCCTCGACGCAGCAGGCATATCCCACTCACGCATCGCCACGACGGGCGTTTTGGCAAAGATCGAGGGCAAGGGCGACCTTTCGCGCGCCATTGTTTTGCGTGCCGACATCGACGCACTACCCATCGAGGAGCAGACCGAGTTGGAATACGCATCCGAAAAGAGCGGAGTGATGCACGCCTGCGGACACGACATCCACGCTGCAGTACTCTACGGAGTGCTTTTGCGCCTTGCCGAGAAGCGCGATTTCGAGGGTACCATCTTCGGCATTTTCCAACCAGGCGAGGAGTGCAACCCGGGTGGCGCATCGAAGGTTTTAGAGGAGCAACCATTTGCGAATTACAACGTCGTTGCCGTGATAGGCGAACACACCGACAGTGGTTTGGAGGTCGGTGAGCTGGGTTTCTGCAAGGGTGAGTTTATGGCCGCCAACGACGAACTGCGCTTTTGGGTACGTGGCAAGGGTGGACATGCTGCTATGCGTGCGGAGCTGAACGACACGGTAGTTGCCGCAGCGCACCTTGTAACGATACTCAATGCCATAAATGACGAGAGTACAGTACTTTCTATCGGCAAAGTCGTTGCCGACGGGGCCACAAATGTCATCCCCGACGAAGTCTATATGGAGGGTACGATGCGCTGTTTCAGCGAGGAGCACCGCCGCACCATTTGGCGTATTATCGAGGCTGCGGCACAGTCGGTAGATGCCAAGTTCGGCACCTCCACCGAGGTCGATATCAACCACGGCTACCCTGCTGTTGTGAGCGATGATGCACTTGTCGAGAGGGCTATAGCCCTTGCCACAGAGAGTCGTGTAGCTGTGAAGATGCTCGAAAAGCGATATACGGCAGAGGATTTCGGACACTACTGCGTAAAATATCCGTCGTTGTTCTACCGTTTAGGTGTTGGAGAGGCAGCAGGTCGCAGCCACACCTCGACCTTCGCCCCCGACGAGCGGGCGATAGAGGTAGGCATTGATTTTATGGAGAGGTTGGCAAGAAAAATATAGATGAGAGTTAACGCGCTCCCCTACTATCCCTTAATTAGTTGCGCCGTGATAAGGGTAGGAGTTCTAAAAAACAGAATAAGATGAAAGAGAGAAAGACAAAGCGAACAACAAAAAGAGGAAAGAAGATTTCATTTAATGACCGTGCGGGATTTATCGTGAATGCGTTTCGCGAGATGCCCGAGAAGAGGTTTACTCTAAAATATTTGGCTGCCGCATCGGGCGGTGCCGACAAAGAGGGACGTAACATCACAAAACATATTCTCGATACCCTGCTCGAGCAAGGCTATATCGATATGGAAGGTCGCGGCAAGTACCATTTGAGCCGCAGCAAGATGCCTCGTTACGAGGGCGTAGTCGATATGTCCGCTTCGGGAGCGATGTATGTGCAGTGCGAAGAGTTGGAGAGCGACGTTTTTGTGCATCAGCGCAACTCGCACAACGCCCTGAATGGCGACCACGTGGAGGTTATCGTAACCCACACCTCGCGCAACGGAGCAAAGGAGGGCGAGATATCGAAGATCTTGGAGCGCTCGCACCGCTGCTATGCAGGTCGTGTGGAGATCGCATCGCGAACAACTGCAATCGTAGTTCCCGACTCGCGCAAGATGCCTGTCGATATAGCCATATCACTCAAGAAATACCCACAACTCAAGGAGAACGACAAGGTTGCCGTGCGCATACTCGATTGGCGCGAGGGCGACCGTCTGCCACAAGGCGAGTTGGTGGATGTGCTTGGCGAAGCGGGCGATAACAATGCCGAGATGCACGCCATACTTCTCGAATACGACCTTCCGTACAAGTTCGAAGAGGCTGTCGAGAGGGCGGCAAACGCCATTGATGGTCACATCACCGAGCGCGATATTGCCGAGCGTAGGGATATGCGCGATGTACCGACTTTGACGATTGACCCTGCCGATGCAAAGGATTTTGACGATGCACTCTCGATCCGCCCAATCGGCAACGATAAGTGGGAGGTGGGAGTCCACATCGCCGATGTTACCCACTACGTCCAACCCGACTCGACAATCGACAACGAGGCTATCGAGCGAGGCACCTCGGTCTATTTGGTCGATAGAACTATTCCGATGTTGCCCGAAAGACTCTGCAACGACCTCTGCTCACTCCGTCCACACGAGGACAAACTCGCATTCTCGGCTATATTCCACATCGACGAGAAGGGAAAGGTGTTGCAGGAGTGGTTTGGTCGCACCATAATACACTCAGACCGTCGCTTCACCTACGAGGAGGCGCAGAAGGTTGTCGAATCGGGCGAAGGCGAGTTCAAAAATGAAATTTTGACGCTCCACAATCTCGCCCAAACCCTCCGCAAAGAGCGTTATCGCAAGGGTGCAATAGCCTTTGATCGTCGCGAGGCAAAATTCCACCTCGACGAAAAGGGACATCCTACGGGGGTATATTTCAAGGTACAGGAGGAGGCAAACCAGCTTATCGAGGAGTTTATGTTGCTGGCAAATCGTCGCGTGGCGGAGTTCTGCGCTCGCACACACGGCAAGGAGCGCACAATGGTATTCCGCGTTCACGACACACCAAATAGCGATAAGTTCGAGCGTT
>JAZNHC010000101.1:0-7916 GCA_045576755.1 Alistipes sp. | reverse complement strand
GGTAGAGGTTGTCGAGTTGGGTTGCAGTAACGCTAAGTGCGCCACCCGTAGTACCCACTTGCAGGCGCATCTTCGAGATATCCTCGCCCACAGCGCCCAACTCTGTTGTCGGAGCCACATGCACCACATCGTTATAGTTGTAGTTGATTTTGCGGACAACTACATTATCTACGAAATAGCGGTTGTTGCAATCACGTACCTCGATAGGGTAGAACGGAATGTGTGAACCCGGCGATATAGCACCCAAGCGCATTGTTACCTTGTGCCACTTGTTGTCGCCGAAATACTCCTTGTCGATGATGACGTAAGGGTGCGTGCCGCTTCCATTCGAGCCACCCAACGAGAGGTGCTTCGAGGATTTCTGTTGCACATCTATCTCTTCGCCATCTATGGTCATCTTCTCCAAGATAGACTCTGTCAGGCGAAGACGCATATTGCACCCCGCATCTTTCAGCATCGCCAAGTCGAATGATACCTCTACACGGCCGCTATATCCTATATCCTCTTTCGAGAGGTGAGGCAGTGCCAAGATACCTCGGTTGGTAATCTCGTTGTCGCCACCGCCGATGTAGCCGTTATACTCGCTGCCGTAGAACAAGCACCACCAATCCGTTATACCTCGATTTTCGAGGTACTCTTTACTTACTGCGATTGTCGAAGCATCTTTTGCCTGAATGTAGCTAACAGCCCCGTAGTTGTAGTTGCTCTTATCGAAGAGTACGGTACCCGACGTCGAAGGTTCCTTTATTTGGAGGGCCATCTCCGAGCCCTTCGAGTCGGCAGGAGCCGTATCGAAGGTTGTGTCGCCGATACCGAGACCTCTCTTTTCGCCCACGATGTCGCCACCCCACGTCATATTGTCGAAGTGGTTGGCGTAGAGGATACTTGGGTCAGGTTGATATGTGAAAGTTCCCAACTCTACAACTTTTCCGCCCTCGCTTTGGAATGGGTTGATGTTGTACTCTTGGAAACGATTATTCGTGTCCGATACACGCAGCGTCATACCTTGTGTGAAGTTGCCTTTTGGCAATGCGAGGTAGAACGACGTGCCCGCTGTCGAGAGAGTGGCCTCGCCACGCTCATAGCAGTTCAGTGTTACACCTATGTTATTTACAGCGTCCTCATTGTTGAGCGACTCGATTTTGTTAGCCGAGAATATGCCCGACAATGCCTCTTCGCCCTTGTTTATAAGGCGGATACTTCTCAATGTGGCACTACCGACGATGGTAACCTTTGCCACGAAGCAATCTGTCGAGAACTCGATAACGCCCTGCTCGTTTGCCACACCTTTGGCTGGCAGGTAAGCACCACCATTGCTCTGCGCGTGGTAGAACTGTGCGAATGGCAGTGTAAATTTGCGTCCCAATCTATCATATAGTTTAGATGGGTAGATTACGGAGTAGTTGTTGTTGCTATCCGGTTGCACATATACTACGGCTTCTCCTTCGTCGGTGAAGTTGGCGTAGTAGATGCGGTTATTTACCACGAAAGCATCGTTGCTATCCCAATAGGTGAGCTCGTTGATGCCGTGGTGTGAAAGTTTAAGCATGACCATACCCTCGTAGTCGCCCTCCTCGACGGGAGCAAACGGATCTACGGGGTCGTCAATGCTGCCACTGTCGGTGCAGCTGACTGCACCGACAAATGACATCATTAAAAACAGTACTAAATACTTGCGCATTTTTTATTTGTATCGAAGAGTTGCACTACCAATAGTGATAAGGTTATCGTAAGCGATTTGGCTGGTGATAGTAGCCGTGTCGCTTGGAGCGTTCCAGATGAGAGGTAATACGGTGAGTACCTTGTCATAAGGACGCAGATGCAACGATACCTTCTCCTGACCGAATACCTCATTAGGAATTACGAAGCAGTGGGTTGTAGAACCCAAACCTGCCTCGGCAGCAGTGGTGTAGTTGTTACCATTGAGCAACTGATCCCACCAAGGCAACGAGCGGAGGTAGAAGAACTCCTGTCCCTCGCTCTGGATAACGATATCCCTCAAAGGCTTGTACTCGCCATCGCCAATCTTGTACTCAACAATCCAGTGAGCAGGGAATGTACGCGAGTTCTTGTACGAAACGCTACCTGCGTGGAATGTGAAGCCGAAGATCATCTGCTCACCCTCCAATGACGAAGCATTGAAGTCCCAACGGAAGCCGTTGTAGCCGATAACATTGCCCTCTTCGTCCCACTGGTACCAACCCTTAACCTGAGTGTAGAACTCAACACCTGCCTCGGCAGCCTTCTCTCCCGGATCCTCTGCTGCGGAGAGTATTCGATTACCATTACCTACTGCGGTCAAAGCACTATACTCATTGCCCGCCTGAATAGGGTAAGAGTTTGCAGTGATAGGTGCAATATGGTTCTCGCAAACCATCTCCATCTTGATAGCAGTCCAGTTGGTGATGTAGTCAGGTGGAAGAATCGACTTCAACTTGGCGTCAGCGTAGCGCGAACCATAAACCCTGTTGTAAAGACCGAAACGATAGCGGAAACGCTCACCGTTGTACTCGGCAACCTTGGTGTAAGACGATGCGCCGTTACCCATCGAGAGAACGTCGTCCTCATCAACAGGGCGGATCGAGTAGCGACCGATGTAACCACCGTAGCGAGGCATATTGGTATGAACGATGATACCGCTCATATCGCCTGCACCCTGTGGCACGCCGTTACCCTTTCTACGCCACTCAACGAGAGTGTTCATCAGCATGTAGATACCGTTACCGTTGTTGTCGTGCAGAAGTTCTGCCCAACCGTCCATACGGTTATTTCTACCTGTGCCGAGCATCTCATTCACAGCCGATGCCTGACCATAGTTATCACGAATATTGCAGTACGAACCATACTTAATGAGGAACTCGGTGTTTTTGAGTGTCACGAAGGTATAGATATCGTCATCTGTAAGCTCGTTGATAGCCTTCTCCTTCTTTGGAAGGGCCTCCTTGTTAGGAGCCGAGCCTTCGAGGAGGTTGAGGTTTGTAAGTCCCGAGATGGTGTAGCGTGTAGGATTCTCCTCCTTGGTAACGGTTGCACCTTCAAGGTTAATCGAAACGAGAGTGTAGCGAGTCAAAGTGTTGTCAATAACCTCGTTGAACTGCAAGCGGAAGCCCATAGTGCCGTCCTCCGACTCGATGTAGGCTGTCTTGTCGCTCACCGAAACATCAACCTTGCTCGACGAGAGACTTGGGTTGAGTTCCATATTCTTCGACTTCCAGTCGCTGATAACCCAACCTTTGATAACGAGAGGCTCCGCAATCTTCGCACCCTCGGCAGTTGCCAATTCGCGAATGCTTGCAAAGCTGGTCTCTGTACCGAAGTTATCCGAGCTATCGGACTGCTTCACCAAGAGAGTAACCTCGGTTGGAGTATCCCACAACTCTGTGAATGCGAGTTTTACGGTGCTGTTACGAGGAGTTGCGCCATTCTGGTCAACGTCCATAACAACCTTACCCTCGACGTAGTCGATGTTGTGGATCCACTTGTCAGCGCCCTCGCTATACGAGATAGCGATCTGCTCGAAAGGAATGTTGGTGTCGATATCGAAAGATACCGTGCCAGCCTCCGAGCCCTTGGCTGTAACGAATGGAGAGGCGCAGGTCAAGTAAGGCTCGATACCCTTCTGCTTGATGGTGAGGGTGTCGGTTCTGTTCTGCGAGTCGAGTTGAAGGAGCACCTTCGCCATACGGCGGAAGTCGCCATTCTCGCGCAACGATATTTTGAGAATCATATCGCCATCGCCACGAGTCTGACCGAGCGTAGCCCATGCACCTGCCTCCTTGTTGATAAACGAGATTGAGTATGGTTTGTTGGCATAGATCTGCACCTCCACATCTTGCGCCGTCTCGTCAACCTCGAAAGACGAGGTTGGCGCGACGAGCTCAATAACAGGAGTCTCTATTCCATCGTTCCACTTGCACGACTGCAAGCCGAGCGATACCATAAGGAGTAGAGCAACCAATATAATGTTCTTTACTTTCATAACACAATACTATTTGTAGATAATTCTAACCTCTTTCAGTCCAATCGCTGCGGATGATGGCTGTGCGTAGGT
The DNA here is from genome assembly GCA_045576755.1 of Alistipes sp. Taxonomy (GTDB): domain Bacteria; phylum Bacteroidota; class Bacteroidia; order Bacteroidales; family Rikenellaceae; genus Alistipes. The sequence continues at coordinate 3,865 of JAZNHC010000101.1, read as the reverse complement.
CTTTGATATCTTGGTTTGAGAGTAGGTCTGGCCAAGGTTGTAAGAGCCCTCACCCGAGTTCCACGAAGCGATGATATCCGACTTCGGAGCCAAACGCACCTTTACACGCTTCTTACCGAAGATATCGGCAGGGAGCGAGAACTGGTAAGGAACCTCACCAAAGCCCCAATCCGACTGCGTGTAGATCGAACCGTTGCTGGTGCTGTGGATAGTGTACTTCGCACCTGCCTTTGTTACAGCCCAAGGAATAGAGCGCAACTCATAACCAAACTCTTTGGTTGCAGTGTTCTTCACCTCGGTGTAGTCCGACCATGCGACGCCATCGTCAGATGTTGCATACTCAACCTTCCAATATACTGGGTAGCCGTGAGCATTGGTCCACGATACGGCAGCCTCGCTGTCACGCGCACCTGTTCCGCCCCAAGATGCAAAGCTAACGAGAGCCGACTGTCCGCTGATACCCTCGGTCGAGAAGTCCAAAACGATACCCTTGGTCTCGCCGGTCCACTTCTCATCGGCGTCCCATACATACCAACCCGCAGGGTTGTTTTGGAACTCCATTACGTTACAGTTTACCTGTCCGTAGAATGGTCGAGCCGTAGGACGAGTCGTAGGCAATGTGTATGCCGAGTAAGCAGATATTATATTGAAAGGATAACCACCGCCATAAACGCCACCGGTAGGTGACAACATTCTGTTCTCGTTGTACATCATAGCCGACTCATTGGCTGTACCGGCACCTGCCGAGTGGTCAACAGTAGCGTGAAGCTTATTCTGAACAAGCTCGGTTGTAGAGTTTGTTTTATTATTGGCTACAATATAACCGCCGGCAGTGGTATTGCTATTCCATACATAGACTCCAATCGAATGAGAGTTTTTGCCGAAATACCACTCCGACAATACCTGATATGCCGAGCCGCTTGCAGCGATGTTGATCGAGCTCTTGTCGAATGGACGGATAGAGTAGCGACCGATATTGCCACCCCAACGCTCCATAAGAGTATGAACGATAACGCCCGATACCGAACCGACACCCTGTGGTACCTGTTCGTCACGACGCCAAGTACAATTCATGTTGATGAGCATATAGATTGAGTTGCCCTCGTTGTCATAGAGGTGGTTTACAGCACCGTCCTTTGCAGAGTGAACATATGCGCCCGATGGAGCATCTGCCAATGGAGCCTTCAAAGGATTGTCGATAGCATCGTGCTCACGAACATTGGTGTAGGAGCCATACTTCTGCGAGAACTCCAAGTTTTGGAGTGTAACATGAGTATAGACATCGTCATCAGTCAATGTTGCGATGGTGCGAAGCTTCTCAACGATGGTTGCAGTCTCACCCGTGTCGGTGATGTTGCTTGCTGTAAGGTTCTCGATAGTGAAGCGAGTAGGGTTAGGCTCACCCGTAATCTTCATAGCCTCAATAGCCACCCTTACCTTCTGACCACGCTTCAAAGTGTTATCCGCAACCGAAGCGAACTTCAAACGGAAACCATACTTTCCGTCAAGGCTCTGAACATAGGCTGTGCGGTCATTCTCGAAAGTGGTGATAGTGTTAGGACCTGTGTTGAGGTTGTGCTCTGTGTTAGGGTTCTCGCAGTCGCTGATAACAACACCCTCAACATAGTAGGTGTAGTCATCGTTGTTCGAGGTGTAGATAATAGAGCCGTTAGGATTCAAGCTGGCACGCAATGTCTCCCACTCGATAGGCTGTGGAATTGCCACGAAACGCTGCTGGAAGAGCATCGAGCCCTGTGCCAAAGTCTCGGTACCGTCCTGACTTGGGAGCGATACAACGAGATTTGCCTTACGACGCGCAGAGGTAGCATTCTCCGAAATCGAGTACTGAATCTTGCCATCGACAATAGCGAGCGAGGTGAAGAAGTCCTTCTCATCAGAGATGTACTCCGCCTTAACCTCAAAGCTCTCAACGAGAGTTGTAAGGTTGGTGTCGATGTCGATAACGCCATTCTCGACAGCGTCAGAGAGAATCAACATATCCTCGATAGTGATATAAGGGGTGTCGGTAACCTGTGTGATCTCCGACAGACCCTCGATAGTAACCTCCTCGGCATCGGTCATCGAGAGCGAGAGGGTAGCCTTACGCTCCTCGGTGCCCGCGAAGCTCGATGTTACGAACTCAACATAACCCGGGTTCTCACCATCCTGCGGAACGAATACCGCATCAGAGATCCAAGGCTCTACGCCCTCCGGATAGATGACGTTGAGCGTGAGAGGCTCGAGAATGTTTGTTGTGTAGTAAAGACGGTGCTTATAAACAAGGTTTGGCACCGAAACAACGCTATTGCTGAATGCAATCTCTGGAAAGGCAACACCCGAGCCCTGCAAGATGGTAATCTCACGAGTGGTCTCGCCTGCGTGCAGTGTCAAGACACTCTTACGCGACATACCTTCATTAGGCGCACATGTGATGCCGATAAAGCCAACACCATGTCCGGAGGTATTGGTAATGGTGAGCCAGTGAGTCTCTTCGAACTCAACATACCAGTCACCGTCGTAGTAAACACCAAGAGAGGTACCCTCCTTACCTTCATATGAAAACTTGACAAGGCCCTCATGGTCAAGTCGCAACTCCGGATATGACTCCACGAACTCCTCACGACAAGAAGAGGTGAAGAGCAAAGCCACGACTGCTACGACCAAATGTATAATGTTTCCAAACTTTTTCATTTTCAGATTAAGTTATCGGTTTATAGATTAGTAATATAGGTCATACTCTGGGTTTGACAACGCACCCTTCGAGAGAGAAACCTCAACGTCAGGGATAGGGTAGTAACGGTGGCAAGGACGCATATTTGCCTTCATTGTACCGTTCTTTGTACATGCGTATGTCTGATCATACCAGATGCCCCAGCGAACAAGGTCATACTTACGCTGCAACTCACCACCGAGCTCACGAGCACGCTCTGCACGCAACTCAACCATCAAATCCTCGAAGCCCGTAAATGTAGGGTAGTCGCCCACACCTGCACGACGGCGGATAAGGTTGAGGTAGTGCAATGCATTAACATCGTCTTCGAGCTGGCAGTAGCACTCCGCAAGCATAAGGATAGCATCGCCATAACGGAAGATACGATAGTTGTTCGAGTCGTAGGTGTTGGTGATGTTTGGACACCAGAACTGTGGGCCCGGCCAAGGCACACCCCACTGATGAACGAAGTCGAAGACCTCGAAGGTGTCGAGATTACCCCAACCCAACTTGTACCATACACGGCGGTCGATGGTTACACCGTCTTTCTTGCCTGTGCGAACTGCAACAGAGTCAATCTCGGTGTAGTACATACCCTGCGACTTGAAGTACTCCTTACTATAAGTAAGCGGCACAGGGCGGAACAAAGAGTTCATCTCCGAAGTCTTCTCCTTGTAACCATTTGCAAAATCACCCTCAGTACAAGATGCTGGACGGAAAATTGCGTAGATGTTGTTAGCACGCAACGACTGCCAACCCGGCATTGTAGTACCATATCCTTCAAGAGCTACGCCGTCAAAGATACCATCACCCTTGTGAGGAGGCATCATGATACAAGCCATATTCTGGTAGTACTTGATACCGGTGAAAGAGTACTCGTGCTGAACCTCGAAGATACTCTCGTTGGTATTCTTGTAACGCCACAAAATCTGCTCCAATGGGAAGTTCTCCTCGGTGAACTCGCCATAGATATCCTCCAACTTCTTCAAAGGAACCAAACACTCCTCCCAGTTCTCGTTCCAAAGCATAAACTTCGCCATAAGCATATAACCAAAAGCGGCTCCTGCACGATTCTCAGGGTCCTTGTTGGTGCGCTGCTGTGGCAAGTACTGCTGTGCATCGGTCAAATCCTCGTAGAGAATCTGGCGAATCTCG
>JAZNHC010000100.1:0-19418 GCA_045576755.1 Alistipes sp. | reverse complement strand
TGATGCGATAGATGTAGAGCGGCAACCAAATATCTCCACACTTTACCGTATCGTCACTGTCTGTACCTAATGTAGGAGCAGTAATTGATATGTAGCCATTTGAGGTGTGCTTCCTGCGTGCCGTCTGAGCGTGTCCGGCATAGGCACGTTTGAGTGTGTCGTATAGCTCCTCCTTGCACTCCTTCGATATGCGATTTGCGCGCGATGCTTCATCAAGACGTTGGTTTAATCGGGCATTCTCGGTGTTGATGACTTCGGCGAAAAGCGAGTTGTTGAATTCGACAATATTCGGAAGACTGCGCCAATTATTCTCGAGCGGAACGCTCTTGCACTCTGTTAAGTCGCGCTGAATGCCACCTCCGAGAATTCGCCAATCTCCTCCGCGCCAACGATATATTGACTGCTTAACATCGCCTACGATAAGTACCGAGTTGTCGGTTGATTGCGCCATGGCATTACGCAAAAGCGGAAGGAAATTTTGCCACTCCTTAACCGATGTGTCCTGGAACTCGTCGATCATAAATTTGTCGAAGTAGTTGCCCACTTTCTCGTAGATAAATGGAGCTTCCGATTCGGATATGAAACCAGCAATGGCGTGCTTCGTGTCGGACAGTAGCATCGCATTATCCTCGCGGCAGATATCCTCGACGCTTTTCTGTAGATCGCGCAAAAGAGCAAAACCTCGGAAGTTGCGCAACAGTATTCGCAACGTATTTTCGAGGGTTGATAGGTCGAGGAATTGATTGTAGATGTCGTTGAACAGGGTTTGCAACTCACTTGCAAGCGAGAGCAATGCGAGCGTCGCCTTACCCTTGTTGAACCACTCTTCGGGCTTATCGCATAAGTGTCGCAATGTAGCATCTGATATCTTGTCTAATGTTCCGGATGCAACTTTGTCGAAGATCTTGGTGAATTTCAATTTGAAATCGTCGTGCGAGTAGCCTCGCGAAGATATCATATTGAGAGCACGCGCTCCCATTGCCTTGAACTCTTCGCGACGTTGCTCGACAATGGCCGAGAAGCTGCGTATACTCTTTTTTAGCGATTCCTTATCCTTGCTGTTGGCAATGATCTCCTTGGTGGACTCCTTGAAAAGTTCACCGGTGAGTGAGGTTATGGCACTGCGAATATCCCATCTCTCGCCATCGCTAATGCGTTCGGCGGTCAGTTCCTCCAGCCACTTACGCAACTCGCTATTCTTAGTTATATTTTCGATTAACGCATCGACGCTTTTGGCAAGCACGGGGGCTGTGTCCAACTCTGTCGAGAAGTTCATATCAATACCCAACTCGCGTACGAAGGCTCGCAGGATACGTTGGAAGAATGTGTCGTTGGTCAGTACCGTGAAGTGAGAGTAGTCATGCAATATCAACGAACGTACAATCTTGGCACGCTTGCGCAGGGTGGTTTCATCGAGCGAGGTCTCCTCGATCAGGTCGTTGAGGTGGTCGCTCGGAGCACCCGAGGCGAGTAGGTGGATCTCCTTCAGGATGCGCGATTTCATCTCCTCGGTAGCCTTGTTGGTAAAGGTTACGGCGAGAATACGTTTGTAGAACGAACGATCAAAATAAGGCTCGCCATTGTCGTCGTAGCGGTCACGAAGTACATCGTAGATATACTCGTGCGCTATACGAAAGGTCTTGCCCGAACCGGCACTTGCCGGTACAATCATAGCTCTACTTTTGTTGGCGGAGGTGTCCATCGTGTAAATTTTCTGTAAAGTTACGAATTAAAGATGAAAAAATTGGCTATTCCTCGAAAAAGTTGTATCTTGCATACCTAAATATGCAAATCTCACAGAATATGAAACGGCTTGTAGTGATATTGACGACGTTACTGGTGTCCGTGGCAGTTTCGGCACAGGTTACAACGGAGAATGGCTTGTCGGGGGCTAATGGACAAGCGGTAACTATGAATAAAACGGATTGGTTGGTGTCGTTCACCAGCGTAAAGATCGACGCAGCCGTGAATGTTGTGTTCAGACAAGCTGGTGACGATGAGGAGATGCGCATCGTCTACGATACCAAGGGTTGTAAAAACTCTAAGTTCAAGTTCAATGTGAACAGAAAGGGCATGCTTATCGTTACCGAGAAGAGAGATCCGAAACGAGCAACTGTTACCGATGTTATTATCTACTACAAGACTCTTCGTGAGGTGAAAATTTCGCATGCTAAGGTTGTGTTCGAAGATGCGATCAATACCACACTCCTCGATGTGGATGTTTCGGGTGATGCAACCGTGCTGATGAAGCTTAAGGCTCTTGATGTGGCGGTAAAGTGTACAGGCGAAAGCCGATTGACGCTCGAAGGTTATGCCAAATATCTCACAATGTCCGTTTCGTCTGCCAAAGTTAATTGTAGCAAGATATCGATACTCTCGGCTACGGTGGATTGCGCCCACGCGGCAGAGGTTAGAATGGCGATTAAAGAGCGTCTTGAGGTGAAGGCTACATCCAACGCGAAGATGTTGTATTACGGAACTCCTATCATTCTGCGTAGGCACAATGCTATGTTTAGCGGTGAGGTGACCAAGATGGACTAAGCATTTCGGAATACAGGATATAAAACCAAAGCTCTGTTTATGGCTACTTTTATTGAGGAGGTTGCTACTCGGTTGTACGAAAAATATGGTGACGATATGTCGTCGCTAACACTTATTTTGCCATCTAAACGAGCAAGATTATTCTTTGCGGAGGCGTTGTCGACGATTGCCGTGCGTCCGATTTGGGAGCCTAACTACATCTCGATAGACGAGCTGATGGTGCAGTTGTCGGGAGTGCATAAGGCGGACAAACTGCGCCTTGTAGCTGAACTGTACAAAGTCTATTCGCGCTATCATCAGGAAGATTTTGACGACTTCTATCATTGGGGCGAACTGTTGCTATCCGACTTTGATATGGTCGATAAATATATGGTCGATGCATCGCAACTGTTCTCGAATATCCGCGATTTGAAGGAGTTGGAAGCCGATATGAGCTATCTCTCGGCAGAGCAGTTGGAGATGATAAACCGCTTTTGGCAGACCATTACAGGAGGGAAGGAGGAGTCGCCTGCCAAGAGTAAGTTTTTGGTTGTCTGGCGTTCGCTATGTGCCATATACGAAGATTTCCGTTTGCAACTGCGAGAGTTGGGAGTCGGCTATACTGGTATGATATATCGTGAAGCGGTAGAGCGATTATCCGACGGACGTGCCACGCTCGAAGGCAATGATAGGTATGTCTGCATCGGATTTAATGCGTTGTCAAAATGCGAGAAGAGTCTGTTGCAGGCCCTGCAAAATAGTGGCAAAATAGAGTTCTATTGGGATTACGACAATTATTACACCGAAAATAAGTTCCAAGAGGCGGGACTCTTTATTCGCGAAAACATCTCGTTGTTTGGTAGCGAGGAGGGTGTAACTCACGACAATTTTCGCAATATTGGTCGAGTAAATGTCCTCTCGACATCGTCGAATGTGGCTCAATGCCAATATGTTGTCAATATATTGGAGGAAATTGCCGCCAAGAATGGGGGAGTACTCGACAAGGATACTGCCGTAGTGCTGACTGACGAAAATTTGCTGATGCCCCTTCTGTATGCATTGCCCGAGAAGTTTAAGGTGAAGTACGAGATGCGCAGTGAAGGCGTGGTGGAGCGTCCGTTGATAAATGTTACGATGGGCTACCCGCTACGCAACTCTTTGGCTTACTCCTTTGTGGAACGTCTGTTGGAGCTGCAGAAGCACGCTCGCAAGGACACGTCGGGCGATGACACATTCTACTATGTTGATGTTGAGGGACTGCTGACGCACCCATACATAGCGACCTCTTCGAGTTCGCAGTTTGCAAAGATTAGGGCAGAGATAGTCAAGCAACGACTTTTCCAAGTACCTATGTCGATGGTTGCCAAGACTCCTTTGTTGAAGCAGATTTTCCGCAAAACGTCTGGCTGGAAGGAGCAATCTGACTATCTGCTTGAGGTGATAGACGCTGTGTCGCTCGAAACCGATGGCGGTGACGAGGGTGCATACAGTTCGGAATTTTTGGGGCTGATATCATCTGCTTTGACCAAGCTGCGAAATGTAGCAGAGCAGTGCGACATCGAGATTTCGGATGCTATATATTGTTCGCTTGTTCGTCGTCACTTGCAGGCTGAACGAGTGCCGTTTACGGGTGAGCCATTGCAGGGATTGCAGATTATGGGTATTCTCGAAACCCGAAACCTCGACTTCAAGAATGTGATTGTATTGTCGATGACCGACGACAACTTCCCGGGCAACAAGGCATCCGACAAATCATTCCTTCCATACGGTTTGCGCTATGGATTTGAAATTCCGACAGCCGAACACCACGAGGGTGTTTATGCCTACTATTTCTATCGCCTTGCCGAACGTGCAGAGAATCTCTATCTGCTCTATTCGTCAGCTGCTGACGATAGGAGTACGGGCGAACCGAGCCGATATATCAGACAACTTGAGTACGAAACCGATCTCGATATCAACTACTCGAACATAGGTGTCGAGGTATCGCTATCGGAACGAGATGATATATTGGTGCATAAAAGCGATGAAATATTCGAAAAATTGCTCCGCTTTACTCGCAATAAGGCTCTCTCGCCAACAGCGTTTTCGACCTATGTGAAGTGCCCTTTACGCTTCTATTTCAATGTGGTAGAGCTGTTGCGTCCGGAGGATGAGCTGGATGAGACGATGGATAATATGACCTTCGGAAATATTTTCCACGAGGCTGCCGATATGCTCTATTCGCAGATTACGGGCGATGACAATCCCGCCTTACGACTCTCTGAATTACGCAAAAAAGGCGAGGTCGAACGATGTGTCGATGCCGCTATTGCAAAGGTCTACTTTGGCCGTGAGGGCGAGCCACTGCCCGAACTCGGTGGTGAACTGCTGATAATTCGAAATATCGTGCGCGAATATCTCGGCTCGAACCTACTGAACTACGACATTCGCAACTCAGAATTTGTGGTTAGCGAAACCGAAAGTGATGTGCAGATGTCTATGCAGATAGAGGTTGGTGAAGAGAAGTTTGATGTGAAACTTGGCGGTAGAGCGGATCGTATCGACTCGCTCAATAACGGAATGTTGCGTGTTATTGACTACAAGACCGGAAAGCCGCGTTTGAATTTCAATGGCGTTGAGGCTCTGTTCTACGGTGATCCGATAGTCACGAACCGTGAGTCCAATATTATCAATACGTTGCTCTATTCGATGATGTTGCAGCACGATAGAGGTCGCGACGTGCGCCCCGAACTCTACTATGTGGGTTCGATGGTACGCGACGACTACTCCCCTCAGTTCGTCGAAGTAGTGGATCGCAAAAGCCGAAAACTCGACTCATATTCGGAAGTTGCCGAGGAGTTCGAGCAGTTGGTTTACGATACCTTGTGCGAAATGTTTGATCGCGAGGAGCCGTTTATGCAGTGCGACGACGATTCGGCGTGCAAGTATTGCGACTATGCCGCAGTGTGCGGACGCTCCTAACGACTACTCCTTGATCCTCTTCCAGCGTAGATATCCCACAATGGCAAGAGCTGTGTAGAGTGTGTATAGAACTGCTGTGAGCGGTATGCCTTTGTATAGATACAACCCTACCGTTATGGCATCTACGACAAACCAAACCAACCACTGCTCGATGTACTTGCGCGAGAGAAGCCACATTGCAACCATCGATAAGGCTGTGGTCATCGAATCCCAAAACGGCACTGTGCTGTCCGTAAATTCTACAAGAATGTAGTATATCGCTGCGTGTAGTGCTAAATATACAACTATCAGTGGCACAACGAGCCGCAGCGGAGTGTGCGAAATCTTTAGCGGATTTTCGGTGCGCTTTTTGCCCATAAGCCACACTATCAGACCATAGAGCCCCGCCAAAATGTAATAACCCTGCATTGCGCAGTCGGCGTACAGTCCCGATTGGTAGTAGAGCGCGCAGTGTACGCAGGGCATAATTGCACCCACAATCCATAACCAAATGTTGGCACGATACTCCAACCACAGGTAGAGTAGTCCGAGTATCACACCAACAATCTGTAAGATAAGTTTCAGTTCCATCGTAGTATCAGGGATTTTTCACTCTCTTTCGTCTAAAAATGTATTGTTACATTTCCCAATGCCGAAATTGTTGCTTGTGGGAAGTAGCACGCCCACGAGGCTCTGTCTGCGAGAGTCGCACCCTCCAGCCACGAACCGCCATATCCGCTAGCGCAATATTTTGCATTGAACAAGTTGCCGATCTTTACTCCGAAACGCACCTTCTCGACGCGCTTTGTGCGCAACGTGTAGGAGAGGTCGAGGTCGCTCACGCAGTAACGCGGAAGTGTCAAATCCTCGTACTCGCCGTTAGTCAGGTATTGCTTGCTGACGTAGCGCGTTGATAGGCGTGCTGCAAAGCCGTGCGTGTGGAAGTCGAAGAACGTGCCGGCAATTACGGCAGGCGAGTAGGCTATGGTTGTGCGACCACGCTCGAAGGCTATGCCGTCGATGTAATCTACATAGTTCTTGATGTGGTTCTGGCTCAGCGTTGCATTTCCTCCGAGTGAGAACCACTTAGTGGCATTCACTGCAAGCGACAGCTCGATACCTCGACGATACGAGTCGGGTACGTTGCGTGAAAGCAACTCGCCTGTGTCGGAGAGTTCGCCCGTCTGTACCAGCTGGTCGCGGTAGAACATATAGTAGAAGTTGAACGATAGGTCCACCACCTTCGTATTAAAGGTATATCCTGCCTCCACATCGAGCATCTTCTCTGCTGTCGGATATTCGCCTTTGCGGATGTCGGTGAAGTTGTTTCGGGTAGGCTCTTTTTGACCTATGGCCGCCGATGCGTAGATGGCGTGGTTGCGTGCAAAGGTGTAGTGTACGCCGAGCTTGGGGTTGAAGAAGTTGTAGTGTCGATTGATGTTGAGTGCCTGCATTGCACCTGTTGTGTCGTCGAAGTTGTCGTTTACACCCGATATACGGTGCGTGATGTGGCGATACTGAACATCGGCATAGAGGTTCAATCCCTTGGTTATCAGCCAATCAACCTTCGCAAAGCAGGAAGCATCCCATTTTGATGTATAGTTGCGGTAATACTCGGTGGTAGCAAAGTCGGGAGCCTCTAAAAGACCCGAAATTTCGCCAAAATGGACTCCGTCGTAGAGCGATGCCGAAGCACCGAGTGTGAGCGATACACGATCTGCAGTGTAGGCCGCCGAGACGATAATGCCACCGAAATTATTGCTCATCATCTTTTTGCGCAAGAGGTTTGTTCGCTCTACGAGTGTTCCGCCCACGTCGATTGGCGAGATGCCGTACTTGGCAAGTTTCTGATCGTTCTTGTAGTTGCGATAGTAGCCATTTCCGTAGGTGTAGTGAGCTGTGGCGTTAATGCGCCATTTGTCGTTGAAGATGTGGCTTACGACAAGTTGATTGTTGGTTTGAGTGTAGTTGTCGGTGTGGTCGTCGAAGTAACCTACTACCTTGTCGCCTATAATTATCTCACCCTCCGGGTTGTAGCGACGATTTGTCGCCATCTGCTCTGCAGTGACTCCCGTGTAGGAGAGGTACACTTTAGCCACACCTCCGAACGAGAGCAACTTCACTATTGTATTGCCATTGTAGTATCCCGCTTGCAACATATATGACGAGAGGTTACTCGAAGCTCGTTCGACGTAACCATCCGAGGATAGGTGCGACAATCTGCCGTCAATTGCCCAATGACCACCGAGAAGGCCCGATGAGAGTGCAATCTCCTGCTTGGCTGTGTTGAACGAGCCGTACGAGAGTGATGCACGTCCCGAAAACTCGGATGCAAGTGGGGCGGATGTCATATTGAGCGAGGCTCCGAAGGCACCCGTGCCTGCGGTGGATGTTCCGACGCCTCGTTGCAGCTGCACTGAGCCGAGCGACGATACGAGGTCGGGGGTGTCGTACCAATATACCGAGTGTGTCTCGGCATCATTCATTGGTACTCCGTTGAGTGTGACGTTGATGCGTGTAGCATCGCTGCCGCGCACACGGAAGGAGGTCGAACCCAAGCCCATGCCGCTCTCCGAGGAGATAACTACCGAAGGCATATTTGCCAAGAGCGAAGGTATATCCTCGCCGTAGTTGCGATCCTCGATCTCTTCGCGTGAGAGGTTTGAGTGGGCAATAGGCGTACTCTTTTTTGCTCGTACGGCTGTAACCTCAATTTTCTGAATGTCCTGATACATCGAGATGGAGTCGGCTTCTTGCGCCATAGCTCCGTTTGCGGCACAAAGTGCCACCGCTAAAAAAGAAAAAATCCTTTTCATAACCATTTGAGTTTTTTGAAATTAAACAATAGTTTGAAAAGGGGTGTATGTAAATTACACTCTTCCCGTTCCGGCATTACCCGTTTCGGTTCGATGGGTATAATCTCAGCCTCAAAAACAGAGAACTTAAAACAAAGATTTTGAAAACTATATTCAGTGTTCACCTTTAACCTTTAACTTTTCAGTTTCCAGTTTTCCGTTTTCCGTTTTCCGTTTTTTCAGCACCCCTTATGTCGTGACAAATATAGTGAAAAAAGTTGATAAGTGAGATTGGAGTGTTAAAAAATTTTTCGTATCTTTGTAAATTAAAGTAATAGTATGGCTATGAATGCGAAGATTAGATTGCAGCGCGTGCTGCATATTTTGGATGGCGTAGAGCGTGTTGAAACTCTTTCAGCCATTGATAGAGAGTTGGTGCTTAGTGAGTTGCGCGAGGTCTATTCGGCTGTCCGATTTGGCGAAATTGCGAACTCTCCTATTGTCCCTGATGCTCCCGTGCCACCTGTTGCCGAGCCGCAGCACGATGTGTGTGAGGCGGATGAGCCAGCCGAGAAGGAGGTCGAGGTAGAACTGATCTTTGAAGATGACGAGCAGGAGGTAGAGGAGAAGTTGAAACAGAAAGTGGCAGAAAAACCGGCTGCTGAGTCTAAACCTAATGTGACAAAGGAGTGCGATGCCGAGCCTTTCCGCCCTCATCATAGTGCAATTATGTCGCTCTACGAGGATGAGGCTACGCACGTTGTAGCTGAGCAGTTCCACGAGGCTCCATCGGTTGCAGATACTATTCCGTGCCCGAAGGGTGTTGCCGAGAGTGCAACAGTGTCGTCGCTGCGCGAAGCCATAGGTTTGGCAGACAAGTTTATGCTCATTAACGACTTGTTCGACGGCGATGTCGATGCATACGAGCAGGCGATAGATGCTCTCGATGGTCAAACTTCGTTCGAGGATTGTATGATTTACATCTCGGAGCACTACGTTTGGCGCGCACAATCGGATGCAGTACAAATTATGATGTCACTTCTACATCGTCGCTATAACGAATAAGAAAAACAATGGCAAAACTCTATATTGTGCCGACACCCATAGGCAACTTGGAGGATATAACCCTCCGAGCTATTCGTGTGCTCAAGGAGGTGGATTTCATCCTTGCCGAGGATACCCGTACAAGTTCGGTCTTGTTGAAGCATCTCGGTATCGAGAAACCTTTGCGCTCGCACCATAAATTCAATGAGCACGCTACCGTGCAGATGGTGGCAGATGCCATAGAGTCGGGCAAGGATGTAGCCTTGGTGTCGGATGCCGGAACTCCTGGTATCTCGGACCCCGGATTCCTGTTGGTGCGTACGTGCGTTGAGCGAGGCATAGATGTTATTACTCTGCCCGGAGCTACCGCCTTTGTGCCAGCTTTGGTACAGAGTGGTTTTCCGTGCGACAGATTTTGTTTCGAGGGATTTCTGCCGCAGAAGAAGGGGCGCATGAAGAGAATTGAAGCATTAGCGAGCGAGGAGCGCACGATGATATTCTACGAGTCGCCATTCCGTGTAGTCAAGTGTTTGGAGCAGTTGGCTGAGGTGCTTGGTGCAGATCGTGAGGTGGCAGTATCGCGCGAGATTACCAAGATGTTCGAGGAGACTGTGCGTGGAACACTCGCCGAGGTCATCGCTCACTTTAAGGAACATACGCCTAAGGGCGAGTTCGTCATTGTCGTAGCAGGTCGTTCGACAAAGAGGGTAAACAACGAGGAGGATGAAGAGTAGGCTGAAGGAGATGTACGAGAATTGCGTTGTTGCGCTGTTGTGGTGCATGTGCTATCTGTTTGCACTGCTGCCACGAAGGGTGCGCTATGGCCTATTTTCGCCCTTTGTCTCGTTTATTCTGCGTAGAGTTGCCCACTATCGATACGAGGTTATAGTGCGCCAACTCCGCGATTCATTCCCCGAAAAGAGCGAGGCCGAGATTAACGATATCTGTCGTCGTTACTACGATCACCTTGCCGAGATGATTGTCGGAACGCTCTCGTTGGCAGGTATGAACGACAAGCGTCGTCGCGAGTCTACCGAGTTCAATCTGACCGAAAATTTTCACGAGATCATCGAAGGTCGCAATGTTATAGTTTTGACATCGCATTATGGCTTTTGGGAGATTGCCTTAAATCTCTATCTCTGCACTCCGCAGCACCATCTTGTGGTGGCATATCGCCCTCTGAAGAGTACCATTATGGATAAATTCTATCGTCGATTGCGAAATAGCAGGACGGTGGATGCTGTAGCAAGCCAGAACTTTATGCGCTATTATGTGGCAAATCGTCATGGCATAAATGGCAAGAATATTGTTGTCGGACTCATATCAGATCAGAACTGTCCACCGACAAAGGGTTGTTGTTGGCACAACTTCCTCCATCACGACTCACTCTTCTTTGACGGAGGAGAACAGTTGGCGGTGAAGTTCTCGTTGCCGGTATTTTATCTCGAACTCGAGCGATTGGAGGCAGGGCGTTATCGCCACAACTACACACAGATATATGACGGAGTCGAGGAGATTCGTCCTCACGAGATAACCGAGCGATATGTACGGTGCTTGGAACGTACAATCAATGCGAAACCCGAGCATTGGATGTGGTCGCATAAACGTTGGAAGAATCGTCCGAAGGAGGGCTCCCAATTTTACGACAACTACAAATAATCGAGGTCAATAGGTATGAAAACGGCTGTCGTCATACTGAATTGGAATGGATTGCAGATGATGCAACACTACCTTCCGCGCGTGGTGGCTACTACACCACAAGCCGATATTGTGGTTGCCGATAATGGCTCTACAGACGGATCGGCTGAGTGGCTACGCGAGGAGATGCCACATATACAACTCATACAGCTCGATAAGAATTATGGCTTTGCCGAGGGCTATAACAGAGCCTTGGCTCAACTCGAAGGTTACGATGTGTTCGTGCTTCTAAATTCCGATATCGAGCCAGCTGATGGTTGGCTGACTCCCCTCGTCGAACAGTTGGAAAAGTGCGATGATGTAGCTGTTGTAGTGCCTAAGATTTTGGACGATAAGTGTCGCGAGAAGTTTGAGTATGCAGGGGCGTCGGGTGGCTTTATCGATATCCTCGGATATCCGTTTTGTCGTGGACGCATACTCGGTACTGTCGAGCGAGATGAAGCGCAGTATGATGAATCGTGCGATGTGATGTGGGGCAGTGGTGCTGCCTTCTGTTGCCGAGCCGACGTATATAGAGATCTCGGAGGTCTTGCCGGAGAGTTTTTTGCCCATCAAGAGGAGATTGATCTCTGTTGGCGCGTATGGCTGTCCGGATACAGAGTGGTTGTTGAACCGCGTTCGAAGGTCTTTCACTATGGCGGGGCGACCTTGTCCGCAGATTCGCCATTTAAGACGATGCTTAACCATCGCAACAATTTGGCTATGCTCTATCGTTGCGCCTCGCCAATGCAACGCGCACTTGTGGCGGTAGTGCGCCCTGTGTTGGACTTTGCAGCAGCTGCGAGCTATCTCGTGCAAGGAAAGACGAAGAGCGCCAAGGCGGTATTCAGTGCGTGGTGCGACTTTATTAGATGGCACGGACGTTTGCGCGAGGAGCGCAAAGAGATACGACGTGACGTAAAACGTGAAGCTCCGATATACTCGGGGTCGATAGTTTTGCGTTATATCTTCGGAAAGAGAACCTTTTCAGGGTTAAAAATAGAGAGTTAATGATTTTTTACGCCTTGTTTGAACTATGAAGAGAGTTGTAATTATACCTACCTACAATGAGTGCGAGAATGTTGCTCGTATGACCGATAAAGTGATGTCGCTCGTGGGCGATTTCGATATCTTGTATGTGGACGATGGTTCGCCCGATGGTACTGCCAATATTATTCGTGAGAAGATGGGCGAGTATGGCGCACGTGTAAATCTTGTTGAACGAAGCGGAAAGTTAGGACTTGGCACTGCCTATATTGCAGGATTTAAGTGGGCTTTGGAACACGGCTACGACGAGATCTTCGAGATGGATTGCGACTTTTCGCACAATCCTGACGACTTGTTGCGTCTTGCCTCGCGCCTTGAGAGCGATGCCGATGTAGTTGTCGGCTCGCGTTATGTCAAGGGGATGAATGTGGTTAATTGGCCACTCTCTCGTATACTTATATCTTATGGAGCATCGCTCTATGTTCGCCTGGTTACCTCTATGCCTGTGTGCGACTCGACAGCGGGATTTGTAGGCTATCGTGCCGAGGTGTTGCGAACAATTAACCTCGATAAAATAGAGATGATTGGTTACGGATTTCAGATCGAGATGAAGTATACGGCGTGGAAACACGGCTTCCGCGTGCGCGAGGAGTCCATCATATTCACTGATCGTGAACTCGGAACATCAAAGATGTCGAGCAGTATATTCGGAGAGGCATTCTTCGGAGTGTTGAAACTACCGTTCAGAAAGATTAAGTAAATAGAATAATTCATACAAAGAGAGGGTGTTCAACAAAAAAACTTGTTGGACACCCTCATTCATATATTGTATTTTACTTGCGATTGCCCTTTGCCTTAAAGACTTTCGATTTGGCAACGACTTCGTAGTCGAGTGAACGATCATTAAGCACAAATATCTGGTACTTCTTACCGCCCTCGTAGACGCGAACAACAATGTGTCCATCTTGACGAATAGGATCGGCAAGCCCCTTCTCGCGCAACTCATTCAGACGATGCGGAGTGATGCCTGCAGGGTAGACGTGTGGGACGCCATTATTAACGATACGCTGCATAGCATTAGGGTGTGGGTGGTACAAATCCCAAATAGGCAGTACGATGACATTTGCATTGAGAGCCTTTAGGATGTTGTCGTTCATCGAATCGCGGTAGCCGTGATGGTCAGCCACTGCCACATCAACCTCTCCGATAACTTTTGCGACCTGTGACTGTACGTCGTTCCACGGATTCTTCTTCTTGCGCGACCAAGTGCCCGAGATGTCGCCACCGAGGTAATATGCAAAATCGCCATATTCGAGGCGGAAAACGCAACTCGACGAGTTCTCGTTCAAGCCTGTGCCTTCCGGTGCGTCGGCAGGAATAAGCGAACGCGTAGCATCGCCTGCACCTGTCCAGATTATACCGTTGCCGGCAACATTCTGAACACGGAAGGTAGGGTAGTCGGCAGCTTGACTCTTCAATACAAACTGTTTGTCCGAGCCAACGTGGAATTGCTCGTTCTTCAGTCCCAATCCTTCTCGCTCTTTGATAAGCTCGAGATAGTTGAGGAAGAGTTTGCCATTGCGCTTGCGAAAACGCTCGACTGTAGGGTAGTCGTAGTTAGGGTATCCTCTGTCGATAAGCGTGCGAATAGGAACGAGATTTGCCAAATGCGTTATACCTGTATATTTATATGGCTTGCCCTCTACGGTGATGGCTGTGTGATCTAACATACCGTAGTGATCGGAATCGAAATGGGTAATCATTGCGTAGTCGAGGTATAACTCTCGGTTCAACGGCTTCGAGAAGTGTTCGATATAGCGGGCGATCCACTCGGCAGGAGTCTTCTCCTCGCTTGGTACTGCCGGCATAATCTCCTTGTGGGTCCAACGCGACGGATCACCCAAATCGCCTGCATCTGCAAGCATACGGGTACCGTCGGGAAGTATGAAGAATATGGCACTGCCTCTACCTGTGCTGATATGGTGGATGTCGAGATAACCTTTGCTCCACTCCTTCATCTGTTTCGGCTTAGCCTCGATGGTGACAACTGCCAAAACGATGGATGCGATAAGTAGAATGGTTCGTTTCATAGTTTAGCGTCGGTTTTTTAACGAATTTAGGGAATTTAATGATTACACTAAATTCCCTAAATCCTATATTAGTTGAATGTTATTGGATGCCCTTCAACTTCTTGTAGAGAGCATTGTACTTGTTGTACTTCTCCATAATACCCTCCTCGTTGCGGAGACGGAAGCACAAAACCTTGAGGTACTCTGCGCAGTCTACGCTCTCAGGCTTCAACTCGATAGCACGCTCCAACCAAGGCAATGCCTTCATATACGCAGCATTAACCTCCTTCAAACCTGCCTGGTACTCCTCGTTGCTGTTGATGCTGTCAAGACGCGAGTTGAATTCGCGGTTAACCTCATCACCCTTAGCCATGAAGAAGTAGCCGAGGTAGAAGTGAGTGTCGTAGTCGTTTGGCTTTAAGTCGTTGATCTTGAGGAACGAGTTGATGCACTCGTCGAAGTTTCTTAATTTGTAGAACAACTGACCACGTGCAAACCAAAGGTCAGCGTTGTCTGGCTTCTCCGAAAGCATCTTGTCGATACGGCCCACGAGATCAGCAGGATCGCCGATACCCTCCTCCGAGGTGTAGAGCTGGATCAAACCCTCCATGATGCGCTCGTTGCGTGGATATGCCTCGATACCCTCCAAGAGAGTCTCCTTTGCCTTAACAAGATTAGCCTTGTCGTTTGCACGCTGTCCGTAGTAGCAGTGGAAGAGGAAGTAGTAGAGGTTACCCTCCTCGTCTTTGTATCCCAACTCCTTAGCGAGCTTGAGGTAGTTCTCTCCATCAACGAAATACTGTGGCTCGTTCGCTCCAAGGAATGCAGCCAACTGACCTGCGAAGAAGTAGTAGCGAGGATCAACCTTGCCAATAACAGGGTTCTTCTGCAACTCAACAGCCTTTACGTATGCGTTGATAGCATCTTTGTGAGCGTTGATGTCGAGACTTACCGAACCCAACTCTGTGTAGTGAGCGATAAGAGTCTCCAATACAGCCTTAATCTTTGGAGCCATCTCAGCATCCAACTCATAAGCCTTCAACAAAGCCTCAACTGCCAACTTGTGAGCCTCAGGCAGAACCTCTTTGTCGGTGCGCCATCCTATAACCTTGCCGTTCTTAACGAAAACGGTGATGTGCTCGAATGTGTAGGTACCATCCTTAACCTCAGCAGGAGTAGAACCCACGCTTACGTTAAGAATATTCTCCTCCAAGCCTCTAAATACGCTCTTGGTTGGGAGTGTAATAGCATCTACGCAAAGCTTTGCGCGATTGATCCAAGTAGCAGCCTTAGCATTCTTCTTAGGATTCTCGATGTCGGCATTGCTCTTTGCCAACTTTGCCTCGTAAGACGCAACGTTGATTTTTTGTGCGGTAGCGGTTGACACTGTCAACGCAGTTGCGATTGCTACCAAAGTAATGATTCTTTTCATACTTTTTTGATTATTAGTGTTTGTTAATTATTGTTTATTGCTCATTCATTATTCGTTGCTCTGTTCTGCAGGTGCAGCCTCGGTATTAGCCTCACTGCCCTCTGCAACTGCGCCCTCGATAATAGCACCCTCCTCGGAGATCTCCTCATCCTCGGTTGCAGGTACAACAGCTACCGATGCAATCTCATCGCCCTCGCGGAGGTTGATGATACGAACACCCTGCGTTGCACGACCCGCCACGCGAATCTGCTCAATCGAAGTACGAATGGTGATGCCCGAACGGTTGATGATCATCAGATCGTTATCGTCGGTAACAGCCTTGATGGCAACCAACTCACCCGTTCTCTCGGTGATATTGATAGTCTTGACTCCCTTACCGCCACGATTTGTGATACGATACTCATCCAAGTCGGTACGCTTTCCGTATCCGTTAGCCGAAAGTACGAGAACATTCTCGTTCGAATCTGGCTCGATACAGATCATGCCGATAGCCTCGTTCTCGCCCTCGAGCGAAACTCCGCGCACACCAATGGATGTACGTCCGACCTCGCGAACTGTCGCCTCATTGAAACGAATCGCCTTACCCTCGCGTGTTGCAATCATAATCTCGGCTGCTCCGCTTGTGAGCTTAGCCTCGATAAGACGGTCACCCTCGCGAATTTCGATTGCGTTGATACCGTTGGCACGTGGACGCGAGTATGCCTCCAACTTGGTCTTCTTAACGGTACCATTCTTGGTACACATTATAATATAGTTGGAGTTGATATACTCCTCGTCGTTCAACTTCTTGCAGTTGATATATGCTCTTACCTTATCGTCTGGCTCGATGTTGATGATGTTCTGAATAGCACGACCCTTCGATGCGCGTGTACCCTCAGGAATCTCGTAGACCTTCAACCAGAAGCAACGTCCCTTCTCGGTGAAGAACATCATAGTGTTGTGCATCGAGGCCACGTAGATATGCTCGATGAAGTCCTCGTCGCGAGTTGCCGAACCCTTCATACCTACGCCGCCACGGTTTTGTGTGCGGTAGTCGGCAAGCGATGTACGCTTAATGTAGCCGAGGTGCGAAATGGTAATAACCATATCTTCATCAGCGTAGAAGTCCTCTGGATTGAACTCCTCCGAAGCGTAGACAATCTCCGAACGACGCTCGTCACCATACTTCTCCTTAATCTCCAGCAACTCATCCTTAACGATTGAGAGCTGCATACCCTCATCTGCGAGTACTGCTGTGAGGTAGTCGATAGTCTTCTGCAACTCGTCACGCTCGGCAGTGAGCTTGCCGTGCTCCAATCCTGTCAGCGCGCGCAGACGCATATCCACAATTGCTGCGGTCTGCAGGTCGGTCAAGCCGAAACGCTCCGAGAGGGTTGCTTTAGCCTCGTCCACACTCTTGGCGTTGCGGATAATGCGAACAACCTCGTCGATGTTGTCTTGTGCGATAAGCAAACCGAGAACGATATGCATGCGCTCCTCCGCCTTGCGCAGATCGTAGCGGCTACGACGTACAACCACGTCGTGACGATGATCTACGAAGTGACGGATAAGGTCGAGCAGGTTCAATACCTGTGGACGACCATTTACCAAGGCGATATTGTTTACCGAGAACGAAGACTGCAACTCGGTGTGCTTGAACAACATATTCAACACAACGTTCGCCACTGCATCCTGCTTCAATGTCACCACTACGCGAGTACCCTGACGGTCCGACTCATCGTTCACGTCAGCAATACCTTCCAAACGTCCCTCCTTAATTAGGGCGGCGATATGCTTGATCATCTCCTGCTTATTCACCATGTATGGTATCTCGGTGAAGATGAGTTGCTGACGGCCTGTCGAGGTGGTTTCGATGTCGTGACGAGCACGCATCATCACGCGACCACGACCCGTGAGCAAAGCCTCCTTCACTCCCTCATAGCCGTATATGATGGCACCGGTAGGGAAGTCGGGACCCTTGACAAAGTGGAGCAGATCCTCGCAAGTGCACTCTGTGTTGTCGATGTATGCACAGCAGGCGTCGATAACCTCCGAGAGGTTGTGTGGTGCCATATTTGTCGCCATACCTACGGCGATACCGCTGGCTCCGTTTACGAGCAACAACGGAATCTTGGTAGGGAGGACTGTAGGCTCCTTCTGTGTATCATCGAAGTTCATTGTCCAATCGATGGTCTCCTTGTCGATGTCTGCCATTACCTCGTTGGTGATCTTCTGCATGCGTGCCTCGGTATAACGCATAGCCGCAGGCGAGTCGCCGTCCATCGAACCGAAGTTACCCTGACCTTCGACGAGTGGGTAGCGCATAGCCCAAGGCTGGGCCAGACGTACCATAGCGTCATAAACCGACGAGTCACCGTGTGGGTGGAACTTACCGAGCACATCACCGACAATACGGGCCGACTTACGAGTTGGCTTGTCGTGATAGAGGTTTAACTCCGAGTTCATGTCAAACAAGATACGACGATGAACCGGCTTTAAACCATCTCGAACATCGGGCAACGCACGCGATACGATGACCGACATCGAGTAGTTGATGTAAGACTCCTTCATGTGGTCCTCGATATTGATTCTCTCAATACGTCCCACCGGAGCTACAACTTTTTCTTCTTCCATAATAATTATATTTAAGTTTTTGTCTTAATTGTCCATTAACAACGCGCACAAAGATAGCGATTATTCTTTGAATAATCAACTTTTATACTCAAAAAAGTGACTTTGCGGAGAAAGATTTTTTGGAGATTTGCCTTTTTTGCCCCTTTTTAGGCGATTTTAGCGACTTTTGGACTGCATACCGACGGGGTGTCGGGAAAAATGGACGGTGTGAGGAGGTGTAGGGTTGAAAACGGACTCTGTGGTAGACTATGGGGTTGAGGAAAAATGATTTCAGCCCCCTTGTACTTTCGGGGCTTTTCTTCCGCCTTATTCGCGGAGTTTTAGTTTTGAGCCGTCGCAAACAATCTCGTTGCCATCGATGAGGTGACGGACACACTCCACGATAGCCTTCTCATCTCCTACAATACGTGCAACCAAATCTTTGATTGTCATTGACTCGGTAGTGAGAATAGAGCGGATGCGTTCTTCGTAGGAACTTGCTGTTTGGCTCTTTTCTCTGCGCTTGCGTGCAAGACAGTTGTCGCAAATGCCGCACGGCTCTGACTTCTTGTCGCAGAAATACTCCTCGATAATGCGGCTTCGACATTCGTTGTCGTTGTTGGCGTAGTGGAGTAGGTGGTTGAAACGCTCCGTCATCAACTCTTTGCGACGTGAATATGTTGCCGGAGAGATGTATATATCGCGTGCCGGCAATCGTTCCTCGTCGAGAAATATCAGCGGGTCGTGATTAGTTGGAATATAGCGTATGACATTGGCTCTCCACAAGCGTTTCAGAAGGTCGTGAACGTCTTGGTGCGAGTGTTTCGAGAGGGATGCGATCTCCATCTCGTCAATAGGGCGGAACTCGCTGAAAATGCCTGTGTATAGTCGCAATATGGCAAGCAGAATATCCTCCTCCTTTTTACTCTGCATAGGTATCTGATATAGCTCATCTCGTGTCACCGTAAACATCAGACGTGCAGGGTGTTCGCAATCTTCGACAAGTGTTATGTAGCCGTTCAGGTGTAGCAGCTTTATGACGTTGTAGATGGTCGTTACAGGTTGCTTGACGCGACGGCTGAAGTCGTAAATGTTAAATACGAACGAAGCCTCCCTTCCGTCACCGATAGCAACTCCTAAATAGGAGCATAGTTCGTTGTATATCGACTGAATTAACTGAATGTCGGGGAACTCCTTTTCGAAGATATCTATTATGCGCTTGTTGTCGTCAGAAGACATCAGTATTACCGCATAGCTGCGCTCTCCGTCACGACCTGCACGGCCTGCCTCCTGGTAGTACGATTCGAGCGAATCGCTCATGGTATAGTGGACTACAAAACGCACGTCGCGTTTGTCGATACC